>NZ_JBOZRT010000032.1:0-88520 GCF_050789165.1 Azospirillum sp. | reverse complement strand
CCGCGCCGCAACGTCGAACATCTCGGACAGCATTGCGGTTCGCGCTGCTGGCGTCGATCGTCAACCGTTCCGGCTGGGGTGAGGGCTTATATGGGATCGTCGGATCGGCTGTAAAGAGCTTTTTTCAGCCCCTGCGGCTTGCATCCGTTGGGCTGCGCGTTGAGCGTTGAGATGGACCAATCACGTCTTGATCAGCGGCTCCTTAGCCCCAGGCGCCGCCGGCTGCTGCGGCAGCGTCGGCCCAAAGCGCTCCAACGCGCCCTTCAGCGCGTCCAGTCCGGCGCCAACCTTGTCACGGGCGGCGTTCATCGCGTCGGTCAGCGCAACGCACAGCGCCTCGCGCCGCGCCGGATCGTTGCGCGACGCCTCCACCTCGCGGCCCAGATCGGCGGCCGTATCGTCACCGGGCTGCGCCGGCACCGTCTTCGGGTCGATGCCGAGCAGCGGCAGCAGCAAGTCCCGCCCCTTCTGGCGGGCGACGTCCGCGGCCCGGCTGCCCAGCTTCTCCGCCGCCGCGACGCCGGCGTCCCAGGTGTTCAGCGCCAGAGCCACCGACGGGGCACAGGCGGGCAACGGGTCCGCCGCATGGACCGGCGGCGCAGCCAGCAGGACGGCGGCGACAACGAAGGCGGACAGGCGGACGGCGGACGGCATGACGGCTCCTCGATCGGACGGCCCCGTGCATGTGGGAGCGTCGCCGCGGCCGTTCCAGAGGGGCGTTCCGCCGCAAACCGCGCTATCCTTCCCCGCGATGCTGCGCCGGCTCCTCGCCCTCCTCCTCGTCCTCCCTACCCTCGCCGTCGCCGAGCCGGTGGAGGTCCGCGTCGGCGTGCTGGCCTACCAAGGGTCCGAGCGCGCGGCGCGCGACTGGGAGCCGACGCTGGCGCACCTCGCGCGCGCCATCCCGGAACACCGCTTTACCATGGTGCCGCTCGACCTGCCGGGGATGGTGCTGGCCGTGGCCGACCGCGGCATCGACTTCGTCATCACCAACCCCGGCAACTACGTGACGCTGGAGGCGCGCTTCGCCGTCACCCGCATCGCCACGCTGGAGTCGGAGTCCATCGGCTCGCCGCTCGCCGCACTGGGCTCGGTGGTGATCCGCCGACCAGAGCGAACGGAGATCACCACACTGGCCGACCTCAAGGGCCGCACGCTGGCGGTGGTGTCGACCGACGCCTTCGGCGGCTTCCAGATCGCCTGGCGCGAGATGGAGGAGGCCGGTGTGCGCCCCTTCAAGGACCTGCGCGAGCTGCGCGTCGTCGGCTTCCCCATGGAGGGCGTGGTGGCGGCGGTGCGCGACCGGCAGGTCGATGCCGGCGTGGTGCGCACCTGCCTGCTGGAGGAGCTGGCCGCCCAGGGGCGCGTCGCCCTGGACGAGTTCGTCGTGCTGAACGGGCACCGCGCGCCGGAGCTGCCATGCAGCACGTCGTCGCGGCTCTACCCCGACTGGCCGTTCGCCCGGCTGGCGCACACGTCGCGCGACCTGGCGCGGCGGGTCGCCGCGGCGCTGCTGACCATGCCGGCGGTCGAGGGCAAGACGTGGACGGCCTCGCTCGACTACACCAGCGTGCACGAGCTGTTCCGCACGCTGCACATCGGCCCCTACCCGCGCACCCCGCCGACGCTGGAGGAGCTGGTCAACGAATATTGGCACTGGCTGGTGGCGATCGGCGCGGCGGTGCTGTGGTGGGTGGTGCACGCCGCCCGCGTCGAGGCGCTGGTGCGCCGCCGCACGGCCGAGCTGGAGCGCGAGATCGCCGAGCGCGAACGGGCCGAGGCCGCGGCGCTCCGCCTGCGCGAAGAGCGCGACCAGCTCTCCCGCCTGGGCGTCGTCGGCGAGATGGCCAGCAACATCGCGCACGAGCTGAACCAGCCGCTCGCCTCGATCAGCAACTACGCGCACGGCATGGGTCGCATCCTGGACTCTGGATCCCCCAACCTCGACCTGCTGCGCGCCGGCGCGCGCTCGGTGGCGGAGCAGGCGGAGCGCGCGGCGGCGATCATCCAGCGCACCCGCGGCTTCGTCCGGCGCCGCGACGCGCAGCGCTCGACCCTCGACGTCAACGCCGTGGTGGCGGAGACGCTGTCGCTGTTCGGCTCCCCCTCCGTGCCGATCCGCAGCGAGCCGGGCGACGGGCTGCCCCCCGTACAGGCCGACAAGGTGGAGCTGCAGCAGGTGCTGCTGAACCTTTTGCAGAACGCGGTGGAGGCCACGCCGGCCAGCGGCGGCGAGATCATCGTGCGCACGGCCTCCATCGAAGGTATGATCCTGGTGGAGGTGCGCGACGCCGGTCCCGGCGTCCCCGACGGTGCGGCGGCGCGGATGTTCGATCCCTTCTACACCACGAAGCCGGACGGTCTGGGCCTGGGCCTGTCGATCTGCCGCACCATCGTCGAGCGGCACGGCGGGCGCATCTGGGCCGAGCCGGCGGACGGCGGCTTCGCCGTGCGCTTCACGCTGCCGCCGGCGGACGATGTGGAGGAGGCTGCGGCATGAGCGACGACACCCCGCTGGTCCTGGTGGTGGACGACGACGAGGCGATGCGCACGTCGGTGGGCTACCTGCTCGCCTCCGTCGGCATCGCCTGCGAGACCTACCCGTCGGCCGAGGCGCTGCTGGAGTCCCCCTACCTGCGCCCGCCGCTGCGGCCGGGCTGCATCCTGCTCGACGTGCGCATGCCGGGCATGAGCGGCATCGAGCTGCTGCGCTTCCTGAAGGAGCGCGGCTGCAAGCGCCCGGTGGTGATGGTCACCGGCCACGGCGACGTGCCGCTGGCAGTCGCCGCCATGAAGGCCGGCGCCGAGGACTTCATCGAGAAGCCCTACAAGGACCAGACGCTGCTCGACGCCGTCAACGCGGCGATCCGCAAGTGCCGGCAGGTGCTGGTGCGCAGCGCCGGCCGCGATGCCGTGCAGGCCCGCCTCGCCCAGCTCAGCCGGCGCGAGCGCGAGGTGCTGACGCTGGTGCTCGACGGCAAGCAGAACAAGGAGATCGCCGCGGCGCTCGCCATCTCCATCAAGACCGTCGAGGGCCACCGCCAGATGGCCATGGAGAAGATGCGCGCCCGGTCCGTCGCCGAACTCGCCCGCATGATGCTGGCGCCGGGGGAGACGGGCGAGGTGTGATATCAAAGGCGCCTGATGGAAGCCATCAGGCGCCTTTGATCCAAACCGGCAGCTCAATGCGCAGCTCTCGCCCTTTGCCTGAGGCAAAGGGCTGCCGCCAGCGCTTTCGGAACGAAAGCGCGAGAGGCATTGAGCGGGAGGGCCATACGGACGAAGCCTTCGGGCGCCGTCCGTATGGGCAAGGGTTTACCCTGGGTCGGCCGCGGGTTCCACCCGATGGCGGGTGTAGTTTCTTCCCCGTATCATTCATCCCAATGAAAATCCCGGCAACGGCCGGATGGGAATGGGATGGAAATGACCAGGGTGCGGCCAGCGGGCGCGGAATCCGCCCGAACCGATGCGTTCGACAACAGCGTGGCGTCCGGCCGCCTCCGGCGGGCGCCCGAGAACTTCCTGAGCCGCGAGGAGATCACGCAAGTCAGCCAGGGCCGGCGCGACTTCCTGCGCTCCAGCTTCCTGGCCGCCGGCGCCGCGCTGGCCGGCGCGGCCGCGTCGGCTCCCCAGGCGCTGGCGCAGAATGCCGGCGACGACGCCATCCTCACCCCGCAGCCCTGGGCCACCACGCTGGGCCAGCCGGTGGCCTCCAATCCCTACGGCCAGCCCTCCAGGTTCGAGCGGGCGCTGGCCCGCCGCCAGAGCCCCGGCCTCACCCAGACCACCGCCGCCTCGGTCTCCTTCTGCCCGCTGCAGGGCCTGTTCGGCATCATCACCCCCTCGGGCCTGCACTTCGAGCGCCACCACCAGGGCTGGTACGACGTCGATCCCGCCAAGCACCGCTTCATGGTCAACGGCGCCCGCCCGGAGTTCGTCAAGACCCCCAAGGTCTACACGCTGGATGACCTGATGCGCCTGCCGCCGGTCTCGCGCATGCACTTCATCGAGTGCGGCGCCAACACCGGCATGGAGTGGGGCAACGTCGCCGTGCCCACCGTGCAGTACACCCACGGCATGCTCTCCTGCTCCGAGTTCACCGGCGTGCCGCTGCGCACGCTCCTGGAGGACTGCGGCGCCGACCTCTCCAAGGCCAGGTTCGTTCTCGCCGAGGGCGGCGACGGCTCAGCCATGACCCGCACCATCCCCATCGAGCCGGTGCTCTCCGGCGAGGTGCTGGTCGCCTACGGGCAGAACGGCGAGATGCTGCGCCCCGAGAACGGCTACCCGCTGCGCCTCGTCGTACCCGGCGTGCAGGGCGTCTCCTGGGTCAAGTGGCTGCGCCGCATCGAGGTCGGCGACCGCCCCTACGCTACGAAGGACGAGGCCGTCCACTACATCGACCTGATGCCCGACGGTCAGCACCGCCAGTACACCTCGATCCAGGAGTGCAAGTCGGTCATCACCACGCCGTCCGGCGGCCAGACGCTGCTCGACAAGGGCTATCACACCATCTCCGGTCTGGCGTGGTCGGGCCGGGGCAAGGTCAAGCGGGTGGACGTCTCGATGGACGGAGGCCTGACCTGGGTCGAAGCAACCTTGCAGACGCCGGTGCTGTCCAAGTGCCTGACGCGCTTCACCGCGCCCTGGGTGTGGGACGGCCGGCCGGCCATCCTGCAGAGCCGCGCCACCGACGAGACCGGCTTCGTGCAGCCGACCTACGGCCAACTGCGCGCCGCACGCGGCACGCGCTCGATCTACCACAACAACGCCATCCAGTCCTGGAAGGTCACCGAGAGCGGGGAGGTGAGCAATGTCCAAATTCTCTAAGCTCCTCGCGCTTGCGCTTCTGGCCAGCGCGCCGGCACTGGCGGCCGAACCGTTCCCTGGGGTGGGGCGTCCGGCGACGCCGGCCGAGGTCAAGGCCTGGGACATCGACGTCGGCCCCGACTTCGCCGGGCTGCCGAAGGGCTCGGGCTCGGTCGAGCGCGGGATGGGCGTGTGGGAGGACAAGTGCGCCTCCTGCCACGGCACCTTCGCCGAGAGCAACAGCGTGTTCACCCCGCTGGTCGGCGGCACCACCGTCGAGGACGTGAAGACCGGGCACGTGGCGAACCTCAAGCGCCCCGACTTCCCGCAGCGCACCACGTTCATGAAGGTAGCGACGGTGTCGACGCTGTTCGACTACATCCGCCGCGCCATGCCCTGGAACGCGCCGAAGTCGCTAAGCGACGACGAGGTCTACGCGGTGCTGGCCTACCTGCTGAACCTCGCCGAGGTGGTGCCGGACGATTTCGTGCTGGATGACCAGAGCATCCGCGCGGTGCAGGAGCGCCTGCCGAACCGCAACGGCATGACCACCGCGCACGCGCTGTGGCCCGGCGTGGGACTGGGCACCGAGAGGAACAGGCCGGACACCGCCAACACCGGCTGCATGGCGGACTGCAAGAAAGCTGTGGAGCAGGTCTCGGCGCTGCCCGACTACGCGTGGAACGCGCACGGCAATCTGGCGCAGCAGAACCGCCGGATCGGCGGCGTGCGCGGCAAGCAGACCGGGCCGGAGGAGGCTGAGACCGAGGCGGGCGCGCCGGCGCTGAGGCTGGCGGAGCGGCAGGGCTGCCTGTCGTGCCACGGAGTGAGCAGCCGGATCGTGGGGCCAAGCTACGCCGAGGTGGCGGCGAAGTACCGCGGGCGGGACAGCGCGGCGGCGCTGGTGGAGAAGGTGAAGGCCGGCGGCGAGGGGGTGTGGGGCTCGGTGGCGATGCCCGCGCAGCCGGAGCTGAAGGACGAGGAGGCGAAGGCGCTGGTCGAGTGGATCCTCGCCGGAGCGCCGGAAAAGTAATCCAAGGAGGAACGGGTGATGCTGGAGAAGACGGTCGGGCGCCGGGACGCGCTCGCATTCCTGGGGGCGCTGACGGCGGCGGGCTTCGTGCTGCCGCGGGCGGCGTTCGCCAACTGGGACAAGGCGGCGTTCGACGCCAAGACCATGGACGACGCGCTGAAGGCGCTGGGGGCGGGGACGCCGGCGAACAGCGCCGAGGTGCAGATCATCGCCTCGGACATCGCGGAGAACGGGGCGGTGGTGCCGGTGCAGGCGGTGAGCAAGCTGCCCAACACCGAACGCATCGCGATCCTGGTGGAGAAGAACCCGAACATGCTGGCGGCGAGCTTCGAACTGGGCGCCGACACCGTTCCGGACGTCACGGCGCGGCTCAAGATGGGCCAGACGTCGAACGTGGTCGTGGTGGTGAAGGCCGACGGCAAGTTCTACCAGGCGTCCAAGGAGATCAAGGTGACGCTGGGCGGCTGCGGCGGCTGAGCGGATCGGGAGAGGAGCACGAGCATGGGCAATCCGATGAAGATCCGGGCCGCGTCGAAGGACGGGGTGACGGAGGTCAAGGTCCTGATGAACCACGAGATGGAGACCGGCCAGCGCAAGGACGCGAGCGGCGCGGTGATCCCGGCGTGGTTCATCAACGAGGTGACGGCGAAGCTGGACGGCAAGACGGTGCTGAGCGCGCAGTGGGGCCCCTCGATCTCGAAGAACCCGTACCTGGCGTTCAAGGTGAAGGGCGGCAAGGCCGGCGACAAGGTCACCGTCACCTGGGTCGACAACAAGGGCGACACCCGCACCGACGAAGCCACCGTGACGTAGGGGCGTTTGCCCCTCCCCACCCCTCCCCCGCTGGCGCGGGAGAGGGCCTAGGGAGGGGGCAGACCACGCAATCAAAACAAAAAGCATCCGGGAGGAGATATGGACCGCAGACGCGTGGGGGTGGCGGCGTTCCTTGCCCTGGCCGTGGCCGGGGCGACGACCGCGTATGCCCAGAAGGACAAGGCGCTGGAAAGCATCGATGCCTACCGCGAGGCCCTGCAGGACGGCAACCCCGCCGAACTCTACGAGGCCACCGGCGAGGAGCTGTGGAAGACCCCCGCCGGACCGAAGAACGCCTCTCTGGAAAAGTGCGACCTCGGCCTCGGCGCCGGCGTGGTGCAGGGCGCCTACGCGCAGCTGCCGCGCTATTTCGCCGACACCGACCGGGTGCAGGACCTGGAATCGCGCCTGCTGACCTGCATGGAGACCCTGCAGGGCAAGGACCCCAAGCCGTACATCCAGGCCTCCTTCAAGGACCCGCCGAAGGAGGAGATGAACGCGCTGTCCGCCTACGTCTCCGGCCTGTCGAAGGGCACGCCGATCAACGTCAAGCCGACGCATCCCAAGGAGCTGGCGATGGTCGAGCTGGGCCGGCGGATGTTCTTCTTCGAGGGCGGGCCGTACGACTTCTCCTGCGCCACCTGCCACGGGCAGGAGGGCACGCGCATCCGCATGCAGGAGCTGCCCTACATCCCCTCGGCCAAGGGGGCGGCCAGCGGCTGGACGAGCTGGCCGGCGTACCGCGTCAGCTCGGGCGAGATGTGGTCGATGCAGTGGCGCATCAACGACTGCTTCCGCCAGCAGCGTTTCCCGGAGCCGGTCTACGTCTCCGACGCCACCATCGCGTTGTCCCTGTACATGGCGGCCACCGCCTCGGGGGCGACCATGAAGACCCCCGGAATCAAGCGCTGAGGAGGCCGTCATGAAACACTTCGTGGTCCTCGCCGCCCTGCTGCTGAGCGGCCCGGCGCTGGCGCAGTCCGCGGGCAAACCCGCGGCCTGGGGCCCCGGCGCCGACGACGCGGCGTTCGCCGCCATGCTCAAGACCAGCTTCAAGGACAAGGGCATCGCCACGCTCGACCGCCTGAAGCAGGACGAGACGCAGGCCTTCTGCTCCGACCCCGGCGCCGCCTCAAGCCCGGCCGCCGCCGCGCAGCGTGAGCGGATCGAGGCCGCCAATCTCGCCACCGTCAAGTGGCCGTCGGACGGCAAATACCTCGGCGACTGGAAGGAGGGCGAGAAGCTCGCGCAGAGCGGCCGCGGCCTGACCTGGACCGACAAGGCGGACCAGCCGAACGGCGCCAACTGCTACAACTGCCACCAGATCACGCCGCAGGAGATCTCGCACGGCACCATCGGGCCGAGCCTGCTCGGCTACGGCAAGGTCCGCGGCACGTCGGAAGACGTGCTGAAGGCGACCTGGGCGAAGATCTGGAACGCCAAGGCGACGAACGCCTGCTCGCTGATGCCGCGCTCCGGCCACATGGGCATCCTCGGCGAGGCGCAGGTCAGGCACCTGATGGCCCTGCTGCTCGATCCCCAGTCACCGGTCAACAAATAAGACGGAAAGCGTTTCCCCATGAACCGTCGCGACTTCCTGCACGTCCTGACCACGGCCGCCGCCACCGGCATGGTGCTGCCCTCCTCCTTCGCCCGCGCGCAGCAGGCGGCGGCCGAGTTCTACGACGCGACGCCGTTCGGCAACGTCTCGCTGCTGCACATCACGGACTGCCACGCCCAGCTGAAGCCGATCCACTTCCGCGAGCCGAGCGTCAACCTCGGCATCGGCGCCATGGCGGGGCGGGCGCCGCACCTCGTGGGGGCCAAGTTCCTCGATCACTTCGCAGTCAAGGCCGGGACGCGCGAGGCGCACGCCTACACCTGCGTCGACTTCGAGCGTTGGGCGCCGGTGTACGGCAAGGTCGGCGGCTTCGCCCACCTCGCCACGCTGGTCAAGCGGGTGCGCGCCAACCGACCGGGCGCGCTGCTGCTCGACGGCGGCGACACCTGGCAGGGCTCGGGCACCGCGCTGTGGACAAAGGGGCAGGACATGGTGGACGCCGCCAAGCTCCTGGGCGTCGACATCATGACCCTGCACTGGGAGTGCACCTACGGCCAGGAGCGCGTGCAGGAGATCGCCGAGAAGGACTTCGCCGGTTCGGTCGAGATCGTCGCGCAGAACATCCGGACCGCCGACTTCGGCGACGCGGTGTTCAAGCCCTTCACGCTGCGCGAGGTCAACGGCGTGAAGGTGGCGGTGGTCGGGCAGGCGTTCCCCTACACCCCCATCGCCAACCCGCGCTACATGGTCGCCGACTGGACCTTCGGCATCCGCGAGGAGGAGATGCAGGCGACGGTGGACGACGCCCGCGCGGCCGGCGCCGCGGTGGTCGTCGTGCTGTCGCACAACGGCATGGACGTCGATCTGAAGATGGCGTCGCGCGTGCGCGGCATCGACGCCATCCTCGGCGGGCACACGCACGACGGCATGCCGGCCCCGACCATCGTGCCGAACCCGGGCGGCAAGACGCTGGTCACCAACGCCGGCTCCAACGGCAAATTCCTCGGCGTGCTGGATCTGGAGGTCAAGGACGGCAAGGTCGCCGGCTTCCGCTACACGCTGATGCCGGTGTTCGCCAACCTGCTGCCGGCCGACCCGGAGATGGACGCGCTGATCACCAAAGTGCGGGCGCCGTTCGAGGCGAAGCTCAATGAGACTCTGGCGGTCAGCGAGGGGCTGCTGTACCGGCGCGGCAACTTCAACGGCAGCTTCGACCAACTGATCCTCGACGCGCTGATGGCCGAGAAGGACGCGGAGATCGCCTTCTCCCCCGGCTTCCGCTGGGGCACGACGATCCTGCCGGGGCAGGCCATCACCATGGAGAACCTGCTGGACCAGACCGCCATCACCTATCCCAGCGTGACGCTCACCCGCATGAGTGGGGAGATGATCAAGACGGTGCTGGAGGACGTCTGCGACAACCTGTTCAACCCCGACCCCTACTACCAGCAGGGCGGCGACATGGTGCGCGTCGGCGGGCTGTCCTACACCTGCGACCCCGCGGCGCCGGCCGGTCGGCGCATCCAGGACATGACGCTGCGCGGCCAGCCCGTCGAGGCGTCGAAGACCTACACGGTGGCCGGCTGGGCGCCGGTGTCGGAAGAGGCGCGCGACGCCGGCGGCGAACCGGTGTGGGACTTGGTCGCCCGGCACCTGCGCGCGAAGAAGACGGTGGCGCCGCCGGCACTGAACCTGCCGAAGCTCAAAGGCGTGGACGGCAATCCCGGCGTCACCGCCTGACCGTCCCTTCCGTCATCCCCGCGAAAGCGGGGATCCGGGGAGAGCCGCGGTAGCGGCGGCATGAGGCATGAGGCTCGCGGACGCGAGCACGGGATTCCCGCCATCGTGGCGATGGCGAAGAAAGACGAGGGAGGAGGGACGGAGATGCTGAAGGCAATGACCGTCGCGGCGGCGCTGGTGTTCACGGCGGTTCCGGCGCTGGCGCAGGACAATGTGGTGTACCACATCGACGACGCGGCCGTGCAGGGCACCAAGGCGCTGCGCAACATCCGCAATCATCTGGACGTGGCGCCGGAGACGAAGATCCGCGTGGTCACCCACGCCGACGGCGTCGACCTGCTGCTGGAAGGCCAGAAGGACGCCAAGAACAACATCGAGTACGCGCCGCTGATCTCCGACCTGAAGACCCGCGGCGTGGCCTTCGAGGTGTGCGAAATCACAATAAAGCGCCGCAACCTGGACAAGGACAAGTTCATCATGGAGGCGGAGTTCACCCCCTCCGGCGTCGCCCGCATCGGCCAGCTGCAGGCGCGCGAGCACTACGCGTACATCAAGCCGTAGCGCGGGGGCACCAGTCAGGAAGGTGTGCCGATGACGTTCGACGGCCTCATGGAACTCCTCGGCGAGGAGGGGTTCACCGCGCTCGGCGGGCTGGTGATCGGCGCGGCGTTCGGGGTGCTGGCGCAGCGCTCGCGCTTCTGCCTGCGCGCGTCCACGCTGGAGGTGGCGCACGGCCGGCTCGGCGGGCGGCTGGCGGTGTGGCTGCTCGCCTTCTCCACGGCGCTGATCGCCACCCAGGGGCTGATCCTGCTGGGCTGGTTCGACACCGGCAACGTGCGTCAGCTCAACAACCCCGGAAGCCTGTCCGGCGCCGTCATCGGCGGCCTGATGTTCGGCTGCGGCATGACGCTGACCCGCGCCTGCGCCAGCCGCATGCTGGTGCTGTCGGCCAACGGCAACCTGCGCGCGCTGCTCTCCGGCCTCGTCTTCGCGGTGGCGGCGCAGGCGTCGACGCGCGGGCTGCTGGCACCGGTGCGCACGGCCGTGAACGACCTGTGGACCATCGGAAGCGCCCAGCGCGACCTGCTGGCGCTGGCCGGCATCGGGCACGGCGGGGCGCTGCTGTTCGCCCTCGGCTGGCTGGCGGCCGGCGCGGTGCTGGTGCGGCGCAACCGCGTCTCGGCCTGGGCCTCGCTCGGTGCCATGGGTGTCGGGCTGACCGTCGCGGCCGCGTGGTGGTTCACGTGGCGCGCCGCCGCCTCGGCGTTCGAGCCGGTGAACGTGCACTCCCTGAGCTTCACCGCCCCCTCGGCCGACTTCCTGATGCTGGTGCTGTCGCCGCCAGGATCGCGCTGGGGCTTCGACACCGGGCTGATCCCCGGCGTGTTCCTCGGCTCCTTCCTCGCCGGCTTGGCCGGCGGCGACCTGAAGCTGGAAGGGTTCAAGGACGGCTCCTCGATGACCCGCTACATCACCGGAGGCTGCCTGATGGGCTTCGGCAGCGTGTTGGCGGGCGGCTGCGCCGTCGGGGCCGGCGTGTCGGGGGCCTCGATCTTCGTGCTGACGGCGTGGCTGGTGCTGTGGTCGATGTGGATCGGCGCGGTGCTGACCGATGTCCTGGTGGATCGCCCATCGCGAGGCACCACGCTCACCCTGCAGGAGGTTCCCCGATGATCCGCCGCCGTTTTCTCACCGGCACCGCCTTCGCCGCCGCGGCCGTGCCGGCGGCGCGGCTGGTCGATTGGAGCGCCCTGAGCGCGCTCGCCGCCGAGCTGGAGGCCTTCGTCAAGGGCCCGCCGGTCAAGGACCAGCCGGTGACGCGGATCAGCCCGCACGTGTACGTGATCCAGTCCCCGGACGGCTTCCCGACGCCAGAGAACCAGGGGATGATGGCCAACATCACCTTCGTGGTGGGCGCCGGGGGCGTGATCGTCGTCGATTCCGGCGCGTCGCTGCAGATCGGCGAGATGGCGATCCGCCAGCTGCGCACGGTCACCGACAAGCCGGTGGTCGGCATCGTCAACACGCACTACCACGGCGACCACTGGCTGGGGAACCATGCCTTCGTGGACGCCTATGGCATGGATCTACCGCGCTACGCCCTGCCCCACACCCGCGAGGCGATCCAGGGCGTGCACGGCAGCTTCTGGCTGACCTCGATGATCAAGTGGACGGCGCAGGCGTCGGCGGGCACGAAGATCGTCCCGCCGAACCGGGACGTGGCGCATGGCGACACGCTGTCGCTGGGCGACGTGACGCTGCGCCTGCACCATTACGGCCGCGCCCACACGCCGTCCGACGTCGCGGTGGAGGTGGTGGAGGATGGCGTCATGTGCGTCGGCGACATCCTGATGGACCGCCGCATCGCCAACATGGACGATGGCTCCTACACCGGCACCTTCCAGACCATGGATGCGCTGGCGGCCAACAGCGCCACGAAGATCTGGCTGCCGGCGCACGGCACGCCGGGGCCGGAGGTGATCGTCTGGCAGCGCGCGCTGTTCGAGGGCATCTACGAGCCCTGCGTCGCCGCCGTGAAGGCCGGCCAGCCCGTGGAGGAGGCCAAGGCCGCCGTGCTGCGCGACCCGCGCGTCGCGTCGCGCGCCGCCGAGACCAAGGGCTGGGACAGCAACATCGGAAAGTATATAAGCCTCGCCTACCTTGAGGCGGAACAATCGGATTTTTAGCACGTCCGCCGTGCATACCATGTTATGCTGACGACAGCCGGCGACGCTGGGTCGGAGGCATGGCATGGACGTGCGTGTGGAGACGGACCCCGTTCGCCCGATCACCGACCTGATGCGCGAGCGCGACCAGGAACTGGAACGGATGATCGCCCGCGACCGGCGTCTGTTGGCCGCGGTCCTTGCGGGGTTGTGCGTGGCCGGCCTGACTCTCTGGCTCGCCTGACCTGCGGCGGCTCAGGCGCATCGCTCCGCCGGGGTGGCGCCGGTCAGCCAGTCGCCGAACGCCTTGTCTTCCCTCATGATGTGGTTGACCAGCCACGCCTTCAGAAAGGCGCTGAGGAAGCGGTACAGCTCGACCTCGTCGGCGTCGCGGATCAGCAGGTCATGGATTCGCCGCGCCGCCGAGTCATGCGCCGCGGCATGCGCGGCGGCACCGGGATAGCCGGCGGCGACCATGCGCTCCTCCTCGTCCACGAAGTGATGCTCGGCGTAGGTCACCAGATCGGACAGCAGCACGCGCAGCTCGTTGCGATTCGCCCCCGGCTCGCCGGACACCGCGCGTAAGCGGTCGAGCATGCCGACGAAGACGCGATGCTGCGCGTCGATCTCCGGAATGCCGATGGAAAGCGCGTCCGACCATTCCATGACGGGAAGCCTTGCTGCGTGAATCTGCGGCGCACGCTCCACAGGCAGCAGGGTTCCGGCATTGACCGGCATCAATTCGTGGCAAAGTTGGTCGTACCAGTTGAGGCACAGACTACTCCCAGGGCCCCAGCGTCCGCAGCACTACGTCGTCGGCCATCGGCTGCAGGCCGCTCACCAGCAACACCGCGTAGAGGTCGAGCGCCTCGTTGGCGGCCTTGACGAGGTCGTCGCGCTCCTCCGACTCCCAGAGGCGGACGGCAAGGTACTCCACCGCCATGCCGACGCCGGTGGCAACCACCCCCACCACCGGGGCAGCCAACAGCGGCGCGCCCTCCAGCAGCGCCACCGGCAAGCTGGCCATCAGCGCCGGCTCGGCGGCAAGGCCGGTGCCGCGCCGGGCCGCCTGCCGGCCGGCCATCACCAACGCCTCGCGCCCGCCCAGCCAGCCGACCTCGCCGGAGGGGTCGGGAATCGGCACCTGCGGGCGCAGCGGGTCGGGAGTCGGCAGGCCGAGCGCGTCGGCCTCCGACACCGCCGCCATCACGGAGCCGGAGCCGGCCGACAGCCCACGCTCCGCCGCCATGCGGTCGAGGGCGGCGGCGCGCTCGACCGTCAGCGCGGCGCGGCGTGCAATGGTGTCGGCGGCGACGGCGTCCATGGCGGCGGACAGGCGGGTGCGCAACGCATCGGGGTTCAGCACCAGGGCGCGGAAGCGCTCAGCCGTCACCGCGCCGACGGACTCCGCCGGGCTGGTGCCGGTGAAGGCCCCGGCGAGGGCCGAGAAGGTCAGGCGGTAGGTGGTGAAGAAGGAGAAGCGCCACGCGAGGAAGGCCGGGATGTCTGCTCGCATGGCGGCGACCGCCTCGGCCACCGTGGCCTTCACCCGGGCGGTGGCGGCGTCGCGGGCGCTGCGGGCGGCCTCGGCGCGGGTGGTGCGGCTGGCGGCGAGGAAGGCCTCCCAGTCCGCCGCCTCCAGCGTCACCGGTCGCGACGGCGCGGCGCCCGGCGCGCTGCGCACGATGGCGACGCGCTCGCCCGGCGCGCCGACGGCCACCACCACCGACCCCAGCAACGCGACGACCACGCCCGCCACCAGCCAGCCCGCACCCGTGATCCGCCGCACCGTTACCATCCCGTCAACCGTCTTGCCCGCCAGGATAGCCGATGCGGCATGGCTTACGGTAGCGTCTCGGCCAGCGGCTCCGGCGGTGTTTCGGCGCGGTTCAGACGGGCGCTGAGCGTCAGGTAGAGCGGGTTGGACAGCATCTCCACGTAGATCCGCGTCAGCGAGCGCAGGATCGGCGGCATGGCCGAGATGGCGTGCTTGAAGTCCTCGCGGCGAATCACTTCGCAGGTGGTCTGGCCGACGGCGACGGCGGTCGCCACCCGCGGCTGGGAGCGCAGCAGCGCCAGTTCGCCGAAGATTCGGCCGGGGCCGAGCACCGCCAGCTCCGCGCCGTCGCGGCGGATCGACACCTGCCCGAACTGGATCAGGTAGGCCACCGTGGCGGAATCGTCCTGGCGGAAGAAGACGTGCCCGTCGGAATAGCCGCGGCGGTCGAGCACCCGGTCGAACGTGCGGCGTGAGCGCACCGGCCCGTCCTTCGGATCGCGCTCCTCCACCCACAGGCCGTGGGCGCGGCGGATGGCGGTGATCAGGCTGGACAGCAGATAGGAGGCGAGCGGCGGCCCGGCCGCGATGTGCCGGCGGACCATCGCCCCGGTCAGTTCCAGCGCGTTGACGTCGCTGAGCGCCGTCACCGTGGCGCTGCGCACACCGGAGTCGATCAGCGCCATCTCGCCCACCAGGGCGCCGGGGCCGAGGACGGCCAAGCGCTTGGTGCCGGCCGGGGTCTCCAGCGCCACTTCCACCTCGCCCGATTCGAGGATCCAGCCGCAGTCGCCGGTGTCGCCCTGCCGGACCAGCACAGTGCCGGCCGGGAAATGGCGATGATCGACGGACTTGGCGTGCGCCGTCACGGGAGTCTCCTAATAGTCAACCCCACCACCTTAGGACGCAGGACTACTGAACACAACGAGTCTAAACAAACCGCCCGACAAAGACGTGGTCACCGCGCATTTCTTGGAAGTACGCGTGTTGTGTCCGCCCACGAATTCCCGCATAAGACGCATTGCCAGATGGTCTTGCGGCTGCTTTGCCACACCGGCTCCATGTCTGGTGGTGCGGCGCGGAAATCCGGGGCCGCTCGTTGCGCGAAGGCGGGTGGCTGCTCTAAGACTCGGGCCAGAGGTTGCGAGCGGGAACGACGAGATCATGCCTTTGCGGTCCACGGCCGCCACTCCGGGTCGATTCGCTTGGTGGCTGCCGGTCCTGCTGTGGGCTGCGGCGCTGCCCGCGCCCATCTCCGCCTCGGCCCAGAGCCTGCCCGGCCCCATCGACCCGAACCGGCTGGAGCAGCGCTTCGACCAGCCCCCCACCCCGCAGTCGGTGCCCGAACCCGAGCTGCCGGCGCCCGAGCAGGCGCCGCCGCCCAAGGACGCCGAGGGCATCCGCTTCACCCTGTCGTCCATCGAGCTGGACGGCGCCACCGTCTACACCACCGACGAGCTGCGACCGCTGTGGGAAGGGCTGTTGAACCGCACGGTGACGCTGGCCGAGGTGTACGGCGTGCGCGACGCCATCACCGCGAAGTACCGCAACGACGGCTACGTGCTCTCGCAGGCGGTGGTGCCGGCGCAGCGCATCCGCGGCGGCGTGGTGCGGCTGCAGGTGATCGAGGGCTACATCAACGAGGTGACGGTCCAGGGCGACTTCGCCGACCACGCCGGCATCCTCCAGGGCATGGCAGCGAAGATCAAGGCCTCGCGCCCGCTGCGCATGGACGACATGGAGCGCTACGTCCTGCTCGCCGACGACCTGCCGGGCGTCACCGTGCGCACTGTGCTGGAGCCGGCGGAGGGCGTGCCCGGCGCCTCCAACCTGACCTTCAACCTGGAGCGCAAGGCCATTTCCGGCTCACTGTCGCTGGACAACCGCGGCACACGGTCGGTGGGCGTGCTGCAGCTGTCGGGCAGCGTCACGGCCGACGACCAGCTCGGCCGCTTCGACCGCACCACAGGGACGGGCAGCATCGCGCAGCAGATCCGCGAGCTGCGCTTCCTCGACGTCACGCACACTGAAGTGCTCGACAGCGAGGGCACCACCGCCCAGCTCGGCCTGCGCCGCAGCTGGGCCGAGCCCGGCGACAACGTGCGCGCGCTGGAGATCGACAGTTTGACCTCGTCGCTGCGGCTGGCGGTGGCGCACCCGTTCCTGCGCAGCCGGTCGGAGACGCTGCGCGGCGAACTGGCCTTCACCGTGCGCAACAGCCGCACCAACATCCTGCAACGCCGTCAGAGCGAGGACCGCCTGCGCGTGCTGTCCGGCACGCTGTCCTACGACATCGCGGATTCCTGGGACGGCAGCAACCTGGTGCAGGCGACGCTCGCCCAAGGCCTCAACGTGCTGGAGGCGACGCGGCGCGGCACGGTGGCGGCGCGTTCGCGCGCCGGGGGCCGCAGCGACTTCACCAAGTTCGGCCTCGTCGTGCAGCGCGACCAGAAGCTCAGCGAGGAGTTCGCCCTGGTGCTGGCCGGCGAGGGTCAGTACGCCGGGCACGAGCTGCTGTCGTCGGAGGAGTTCGGCGTCGGCGGCAAGTCCTACGGCCGCGCCTTCGACGCCTCGGAGATCACCGGTGACAGCGGCTTCGCCACCCGCGCCGAGTTCCAGTACGTGGTCCCGCCCTGGCAGGAGTGGCTGACCTACGCACAGCTCTACGTCTTTTCGGATTATGGCAGCGTGTGGAATCGCGAATCCGGCAGCCGGCATGGCCGGCAGTCGCTGGCCTCGGCAGGGACGGGCGTGCGGTTCGGGCTGCTGGAGCGGCTGGACGCGACCGTGGAGGTCGCCAAGCCGTTCATGCGCAACCCCTTCACCACCCAGGACCGCGGGGTGCGGGCGTTCTTCTCGCTGGGCACGCGGTTCTAACGGCGGTTCGCATCGGTCAGAAGCAACGGAGCGGCCAGGGGCTTCACCCGGGCAAGAGCGGCGGACACCGATCCTGTCTGCAGCGGCGACGGCCGCTTGGCTTCGGGAGCGTTTGGCTGGGAAGGGCGACCTGACGATCTTAGGGCATCGACGATGCGGACGTACCTTTCCTGGCGATGCCACTCGACACCAGCTGCATGTAGACGCGCACCGCCTCCTCCGGCAGCTCGATGCCGCGCTCCGCCGTCATGTAGCGCAGGGCGAGATAGCCGCGCGCGGCGATGAGGATGTAGGCGAGGGCCTCCAGCGCTTCGTCGTTGAGGTCGGCGATCTCGCCGGTGGCACGAGCCTTGCGCAGGAAACGCAGGTAACCGTCGGTGATGTTGCGGAAATGCTGGCGGTGCGCCTTGGGGGCGAAGATCTCCGCATCGTTCAGAATGCGCAGGAAATAGGGCATGCGCTTGAGGAAGCCGAAGAAGGCGCGGAACGAGCGCTCCTCCCGCTCCAAGAAGCTGCCGGCGCCGCTCACCTGCTGGCGGATGTGGACGAGCATCTTCGCGCCGAGCACCGGCAGCAGCTCGTCGAAGATATCCTGCCGTGAGGCGAAGTAGTTGTAGAAGGTGCCGTGCGCCAGATTGGCGCGCTGGGTGATCCGGCTGATCGACGCGTCGATGTAGCCGTACTCGCCGACGATCTCGGCGGCCGCCTGGAACAGGGCGTCGCGGGCCTCCTCGGACCGCTGGACACGCGTCTTCTTGGTGGCGTTCACCCGTCTCATGGAACCCTTTCGCGCCTGCGGAGCTCGGCTGTGCCGCCGGGCATGCGGGAACGCTTTTACCTCAGTCCGCGGAACAGGGGAACTCGCCGATAGGGATGCCCGCCGGCGGGTCGTCCCCCTTCCATCAGCCCGCCCCGAACCGACGATCGAGAAAGCGCCGCAACGCCGCCCCGCATTCCCGGCCGTGGGACAGCGGAAGGCCATGCCGGGAGTGTGCGAAGACCTGGAGCTCGGAGTCCGGCAGGCGGGCGTGCAGGTCGCACATGACGGACGGCGGGATGAACGGGCTGGCGTCCGGGCTGAGCAGCAGCACCGGCATCCGGATGCCCCCGACCCCCGGCGTCAGGTCGGTCTCCAGCAGCAGGTTGGCGAGCCCCAGGGTGACATGGGCGGAGCAGGTCGCGTGCTCCCGCTCGAACCACCGGAACTTCTCCTCCGACAGCGCGCCGGGGAAGAAGCGCCGCGCCATCATCTCGTTCGCCCAGGCTTCCTGGCCGTCGTCGGCGATGCGGCGGTCCCACTGCCCACGGACGTTCTGCACGGCGCTTCCCTGGTGCGCGCCGTTGCTGACCGTCAGGCTGAGCAGCCGGTCCGGGTGGCGGATCGCCAGCGCGATGGCGACCGTCCCGCCGATGGACTCGCCCACGCAATGGAAGCGTTCGGCGCCCGCGGCCGCGGCGACCGCCAGGGCGTCGGCGACCAAGCCGTCCATGGACCACGCGAACCCCGGGTCCGGGACCGCCGAGCGGCCGAAGCCGCGGGTGTCGAACCGGACGATGCGGTAGCGGTCGGCAAGCTGCGGCAGCCACTCGCTCCAGATGCCGCTGGTGGTGCTGACGCCGTGGTGGAACAGGATGGTCTGCGGGGACTCGACCCACGGCGCCGTGATGTCGATGACGTCGTAGGAGAGGCGGCCGTCGGGAGAGTCGAGGTACGGCATCGTGTCAAACCTCCGTGATTGGGGGTCGCCCGGCGGCGTCAGGCCCGGCCGTAGACCGGCACCACCGCGCCGTGGGTCAGGCGGTTCTCCGGCGAGGCAAGGAACAGGATGGTGCTGGCGACCTCGTCGGTCTTGGGCCAGCGCGCGTGGTCGGCGTCCGGCATGTCGCGCCGGTTGGCCGGCGTGTCGAGGATCGACGGGGCGATGGCGTTGACCAGGATGCCCGCGCCGGCCACCTCGGCGGCCAGGCTCTGCGTCAGCCCGACCACCGCCGCCTTCGAGGTGGCGTAGGCCACCATCCCGCCGGCGGTGCGCGGTTCGAGCGCCGGACGGGCGGCGACGTTGACGATGCGCCCGCCCTCCGGCCCGCCGTCGGCGCGCAGGCGCCGGACCGCCTCCCGGCAGCACAGGAAGCAGGTGGTGAGATTGAGGTCGAGCATCCGCGTGAAGGCACCCTGGTCGGTCTCGGTGACCGGCGCCATGGCGAAGCCCCCGGCCAGGTGGATCGACGCGAACAGCGCCGGAACCCTCCGGTAGAACGCCATCACCGCCTCCTCCTCGGTCAGGTCGACGGCCGCCACGTGGAGCCGCACATGCCCGGCGTGGGGAAACCCCGCCAGCTCGGCCGAATCGTTGCAGGGAACGTGGCAGACCGCGCCCGCTTCCAGAAGCCGGCCGACGACCGCGGTTCCCAGCCCGCCGGTTCCGCCGGTCACCACGACGTGCCGTCCGTTCAGTCCATGCATGATTTCCTCCGGTGCGGTGTTCGGGTCCATGGTCAGAACATGAGCGAGGGAAGCCACAGGGCGATCCCCGGGAAAGCGATCAGAAGGGCGATGCCGGCGAGCAGCAGGAGCACGAAGGGCAAGGCCCCGCGCGTCACCTCGCCCAGCGAGATCCGCACCGGGTCGAGCGCCTGGATGGTGTAGAGGTTCATGCCCACCGGCGGCGTGATCAGCCCGATCTCCAGCAGGATCACCAGGATGATGCCGAACCAAACCGGGTCGTAGTCGAGCCCGGTGATGACCGGGTAGACCACCGACAGCGTCAGCACCATCATCGAGATGGAGTCGATGAACATGCCGAGGATCAGATAGATCGCGACGATGACGCCGAGGATCGCCAGGCGCGGGTAAGGCAGGCCGGTGATCCAGTCCGAGATCTCGTAGTTGACGCCCCAGCTGAAGATGGCGAAGGAGAAGATCTGCGCGCCGATGATGACCAGCAGCAGCATCGCCGTGAAGCGGACGGTGGCGACCACGGAGTCCCGGACGACCGGCCAGGTCAGCTGCCCTTGCAGCAGCGCCAGCCCGGCGGCGGCGACCACGCCGAGCGCCGCGACCTCGGTCGTCGTCGCCCAGCCGAAATAGATGCCGCAGAGGATGATCGCGATGATGAAGAACAGCGGCAGCATGGCGCCCAGCGAGCGCAGCAGGGCGGCGGCGTCGGGCCGCCCGCCCAGCCGCGGGGCGGCCTCCGGGCGGCGCCACGCCACGATCCACAGATAGCCGCTGAAGATCAGCGCCATCATGATCCCGGGAATGATCGCCGCCACGACGAGCCGGCCGAGCGACACCTCGACCAGCGCCGCGTAGATGATCAGCGGGATGCTGGGCGGGATGAGGATGCCCAGCGTGCCGCCGGCCGCCAGCGACCCCAGCGTGAGCCGGCGGTCGTAGCGCAGCCGTTCGAGGTTGGGGATGGCTGCCTTGCCGATGGTGGCCGCCGTCGCCACGCTGGAGCCGCTGACCGCCGAGAACAGCGAGCAGGCGGCGATGTTGGCGTGCAGCAGGCCGCCGGGGATCGGGCGCAGCCACAGCGACACGGCGTCGTAGAACCGGTTGGCGAAGTTGGCGCGCTCGATCAGTTCACCCATCAGGATGAACAGCGGGATGCTGATGAGCACATAGTTCTCGGCGGTGTTCCACACCGCGTGCCCGGCGCCGCGCAGCAGGTTCGGGTCGAGCAGGGCAATCCACAGGAGGCCGCTGCCCCCCAGGGTCACCGCGATCGGCACGCCGATCACGAGCGGCAGCAGCACCGTCAACCCCATGAGGAGGAGCGTGGTCATGGCTTGGGCCCGACGGCTGAGACGGGAAGGGAATGTGGCGGCGCGGGATCCGGGGCCTTCGCGTGCCGGAAGACGAAGGCGGCGTGGCGCAGCCACAGCAGCGCGAGGCCGAGCATCATGCCGAGCTGCGGGATGGCGATCGGCGTGCGCAGGATGCCCTGCGAGCGCAGGTCGTCGGCGAGGCTGGTCATCGTCAGTTCACCGCAGATGTAGACCAGGGCGCTGACGTAGAGCAGCGCCGCCGCGTCGCCGACCCGCTCGAACCCGCGCTGGACCGCCGGCGGAAAGCGGCTGACGAAGAAGTCGGCGGCGATGTGCTGCCGGGTCCGGGAGACCGTGGCCAAGCTGAAGAAGATGAGCCACGCCATGAGGAAGCCGCTCATCTCCCCGGCGACGTGGAAGGCGACGTTGAGCGGCCGCAGCCCGATGTCGAGAATGGTCAGAATGGTGAGCAGGCCGCAGGACAGGGCGCCGATCACCAGCGCCGCCGTCTCAAGCCTGTGCAGGGCACGTTCCATGGGCGGTCACGTCCGGAAATACAGCGCGGTCGGGTTGTCGACGAGCACGCGGCGGCGGGTCGCCTCGTCCCCGGTCCAGTCGGCCAGGGCGTCGAGCAGCGCGCCGTCGTCGGGCGGCGCCTCGCCGTAGGCGACGTGCGGCCAGTCGCTGCCCCACAGCGCCCGCTCCGGGTTGGCGGCGATCAGGCGCCGCGCGCGCTCCGCCGACGGCGGGAACAGGGCGTTGGACAGCTTCACCCACGCGCGGCCGCCGGCCAGCAGGTCGAGCAGGATGCGGAAACCCTCCTCGTCCACGCCGCTGTCGGGTTCGACGTGCGCCATGTGGTCGAAGACGACGTCGACCGGCAGGCGCCGCAGCCGTTCGGCGAGATCGGGCAGCCGCCGGGCGTCGAGGTAGAGTTGCACGTGCCAGCCCAGCGGCTGGATGCGGGCGGCGACCCGCTCGATGGCGTCGAGGCTGAGCCCGCCCGTCGCCACCATCTGCAGGCGCACCCCGCGCGCGCCGCGGTCGTGCATCGCCTGCAACTCGTCGTCGGCGGTGTCGGGATCGACCACGACCACCGCCCGCGCCCGCCCTTCCATCCGGGCGACGGAGTCCAGCGTGCAGGCGTTGTCCTTGCCGAAGAAGCTCGGCTGGACGATCACCATACGGTCGATGCCCACCGTGCGCGCCGTCGCGAGATAGTCGTCGAGGGTCGATTCCGGGGGCGTGAAGGTGCGCGTCTCGCGCAGAGGGTACGTCGCGTACGGCCCGACGATGTGCATGTGGCAGTCGCAGGTGCCCGGGATGGGCGGGGTGCGCGGCGGGCGCACGTCGCGGCGGAAGCCATCGGGGTTGGTGCGCAGGGCGGGGGTGCCGGACATGGCTCGCTCTCCTCGCCGGGGGTCAGTGGAAGCGGTCGAGCACGTGGCCCGGCCCCTTGGGAAGCTCCAGGCAGCGGCCGTCGCCGTAGACCCGCACGCCGTTGACCCACTGTCCATGGAGGCCCTTCGGCTCGCGGATGGTGCGGGTGGCACCGGCGGGCAGGTCGCTGACGCGCAACGGCTTCGAGATGCCGACGGTCTGCGGGTCGAAGAGCAGCAGGTCGGCCCAGGCGCCCGGCGCGATGCGCCCGCGGTCGGGGATGCCGTAGAGGTCGGCGGGATGGCTCGTCAGGCGGCGGATCCCCTCCGCCAGGTCGAAGTCGCCCCGCTCGCGCACCCAATGGGCCAGGAAATGCAGGCCGTAGCCGGCATCGCACATGAAGGACAGGTGCGCGCCGGCGTCCGACAGCGCGATCACGCCGGACTGGTGTCGAAGGATGGGCGCCACCCCCTCGTCGTCGGCGTTGAGCAGCTTGCCGACGAAGACGGTCCGCAGATCCTCCTCCAGGCTGAGGTCGAAGAAGGCGTCCACCGGATCGCCGCCGCGGCGGCGCGCGACCTCGGCGACGGAAAGGTTCTCGAATTCCGCCAGGGCCGGGGTGGCGGCGACGGCGACGCTGACCCGCTCCCAGTTGCCGTGGAACAGCACGCCGGGCTGCGGCGCGCGCAGGTTCTGCCGGAAGGCCTCGCGGAACGCCGGGTCGGCGAAGATCCGCCGCTTCTCCGCGCCGTCCACCTGACGCACGCGGTCGAAGGCGGCGTGGCTGAAGAACGGGTAGGCGTTGTCGGCGGTGAAATCCAGGGACAGCGGCTGGCACGTCACCTGGGCGTGGACCGAGCGCCCGCGGTTGCGCGCGCCGGCGATGCGGTCGAGGATGGTGAGAGCCGTCTGCGGCTCGGCCTCGTTGAACATGGTCAGCGCGGCGCTCATGATCACCGGGCGGGAAGTGTCGGCGCTGAGCGATTCCAGGAGGTCGACCGTCGCGCGCGCGCCCGTCGCCATCTGGAAGACGCCGCGTCCCTCCTCCCCCAGGACGCCGACGATGGCGCGCAGTTCCTCCTCGGTGGAGAGCGTGGAGGGCATCGGCACGCCGCCGTAGCCGCTGTGATTCGGCGAGAAGGAGGAGGCAAAGCCCATGGCGCCGGCCCGCAAGGCCTCGCGCACCGTCTCGCGCATGGCGTGCAGCTCGTCGGCCGTCGGCTGCTCGCGCACCGACGCGGCGTCGCCCATCACGGTGGTGCGCACGGTGGAATGGCCGATCAGCACGGCGGTGTTCAGGTACGGCGATTGCCGCCGCAGGAAGTCCATGTATTCGGGGAAGGTCGTGAACTCCCAGCGGATGCCGGCGCGCAACGCGTCGAGGTCCATGCCCTCGACCACCGACAGGTTGCGCATCAGCGTCTCGTTGGCCGGCGGCGGGCAGGGCACGATGCCGAACCCGCAGTTCCCCATGACGACCGTCGTCACCCCCAGCGACGAGGAAGGGGACAGCGTCGGGTCCCAGGTGACCTGGGCGTCGTAGTGCGTGTGGACATCGACGAAGCCGGGGCTGAGGCACAGCCCGTCGGCGTCCACCACCTCGGCCGCCTCGCGCCCCGGCGCGCCCAGCGCGGCGATGCGCCCGTCCTTGACGCCGACGTCGGTCCGCACCGGTTCCGCCCCCTGGCCATCGACGACCGTGGCCCCACGGATCACCAGATCAAACATCCCTCTCTCCCACTGGAAGTTCGTGATCGCCGTGTGTCCGGCGCTTATTTCCCGGCGATGGCGCTGGTGATTTCCGCCAGGATCTTCTCGGACTCGCCGCCGGCCCGCTTGCTCCAGGACGGCCACACGCCGGTGGAAGCGACCTCCCGGAAGCGGGCGTAATCTTCCGGGGACGCTTCGGTGATGGCGAAGCCGGCCGTCTTCAGATCGGCCTGCTTGGCCGCGTCGCTTTGCGGCATGAAGGCCTGCAGGGCGTCGGTCGTCGTCTTCATCTCCTCGACGACGATGGCCTGCAGGTCGGCCGGCAGCTTGTCCAGCGCCTTGCGGCTCACCAGGATGGTGGTCGAGGTGAACATGAGGTTGGTGATGTAGCCGGAGCGGAGCACCTCGTTCCACTTCGAGCCGCGGATGTTGCCGGAGCCCGTAATGACCCCGTCGAGCACGTTGCGCTGCAGGGCGGTGTAGACCTCCGTCGTCGACAGGTTGACCGGCGAGGACCCGACGTGCGCCATCAGGTCGGCCAGCTCGGGGCTGTAGACGCGGACCTTCTGGTTGTGGAACTCCTTGACCTCCTTGACCGGCTTGACGAACCAGAAGTTCATCGGCTCGAAATAGTACCGGCCCAGCAGCTGCGCCCCGTGGTCCGCCAGGACGCGCTTCATGGCGGCGTCCACCGACGGGCTCGCCCAGGCGCGGTTGACGGCCGCCTGCCCATCCGCCGAACTCGTCCGGGCGGGAAGCAGGAACGGCAGTTCCGGCGCCGCCAGCACCGGATAAGTGCCGGCGCTGTAGGAGGGCAGCCACTCCGTCATCTCCGCCAGACCGTCGCGCATGACAGTGAGCGCGTCGGTGACCTTGTAGGGGGTCTCCGCGTAATAGGAATAGCGGACGGACAGGCGCCCGCCGCTGCGCTGCTCGATCTTCTTCAGGCCCTCCATCAGGCGCTTCGGGTAGTCGTGCGTCGTCGGCAGCGCGCCATACAGGCGCCACCGGTATTCGGCGGCGTCGGCACGCGCGGCGCCGAGCGTGAACACCGCGGCGGTCGCGGCGCACAGAAGCATGATCCGCTTCATGGTGGTTCCCTTCCCTCCGGTTTTTCCGACGCGGGCCTCGCCCAAATCTTCGGGGCCGCGCTCGTATTTATGACTTACGACTCACCATTCATGACCAAGGCACGGCGCTACCCGGCACGCTCGTCAACCGCAATCGGCTCGACGAGGCCTCACACATGGGATAACCGCCCGTCAGGCGGCTTCAACGCATCATTACAGCGCAAATAATGTCATATGCAGCCCGTACTCCGAGCTTCATCATCAAAACAGAAGCTCATCAAGCTCGTCTGTTCATAATTTTATTAGTGACACATTCAATTATTGTTGTCAACGCTGATAATGCGCTTATCAATATTTATGATTTATGAAGCGCCCCGCGCGCGTTCCTGCACCCCTTCTTTCCCAAGGGAAGAAGGGGTGCTGGTCAACCTCCGTCACGCCCGCCCCGGTGCGTCCGGCAGACCGTCCAGCCAGCGGCGCAGCCGGCGGACACCGTCGCGCACCGCCACCACCGCCTCCCAGCCGAGCGCCTCCCTGGCCTTGGCGGGCGAGATCAGCAGCCGGTCGTGCTCGGTCGAGCGGGCCCTGCGGGTGTCCGCCACGTGTTCCGGCCGGAGGGGGCTGCCGTACTCCTCCAGGACCATGGCGACGATCTCGTTGACGCTGGTGGAGCGGCCCGACGCCAGGTTGTAGGCCTCGCCCGGCGCGCCCCGCTCCATGGCCGCGACGCACCCGGCGGCGGCGTCGCCGGCGTAGAGGTAGTCGTGCGCCTCCGCGCCCGAGCCGCGGATCGTCGGCGCCCGCCCGTCCCGCACCGCCTGCAGGGCTTCGAGGATGTAGAGCGCGTTGACCCCGCGGCCGTGCTGGTTCTCGCCGTAGACCGTGGAGAAGCGCACGGCGCAGAACGGAACCCCGTGCTTCTGCGCGTAGAGGCGTCCCATGCTCTCGCCCAGCAGCTTGGAGGAGGCGTAGGCCGCGAAGGCGGCCGAGACGTCGTTTGAGCGGAACGGCGTCGCCTCGGTGACCTCGTCGTGCACCTCGCCGCCGTAGACGGCGATGGAGGACGCGAAGACGACCTTCCGGCCGCCGAGCAGACGGGCCGCCTCCAGGATGTTGAGCGCCCCCATGACGTTGACCTCCACCCCCAGCGGCGGATCGGCGGCCAGCGGCAGCGTCAGGTAGGCGGCCAGCGCGAACACGCCGTCCACGCCCGCCATCGCGTCCATCAGGGACGGCAGGCGCAGCACGTCGCCGCGCACCGCCCGCACGCGGTCGTCGCGCTGCAGAGCCTCGACCACCGCGCCGCTGCCCAGGCTGAGGTTGTCGTACAGCACCACCTCGGCCGCCCCGGCGTCGAGCAGCGCGCGGGTGAGGTGCGAGCCGATCAGGCTGGCGCCCCCGGTGATCAGGTATTTCCGCCCGGCGACGCCGCTCATGCCGTCACCTTCAGCTGCTCGCGGCAGCCGAGCGCCGCCGCGCGCAGCGTCTTCGCCAGGATCTTGTAGTCGATGGAGTAGACGAAGAAGCGCACGCCCTTGTCGGTCCAGGCGGCGATCTCGGCCGGGTCGTTGATGTAGACGCCGACCGGGATATCGCGGCGGCGGGCGGCGGCGATGCTGGTCTCGACGGCGGCGGTCACCGTGGGATGCCGCAGCTCGCCGTGCACGCCCAGCGAGGTGGCGAGATCGGCCGGTCCGGGCATGACCCAGTCGACGCCCGCCCCCTCCAGCACCTCGTCGATGGCCTCGACGCACTCCCGGTCCTCGATGAGGCCGATGGAGAGGACGTCGCGGTTCGAGCGCGCCACCGTCGCCGCGAAGTCGGCCAGCCCGAAGCCGGCGGCCGGCACGCCGGTGCAGGTCGGCCGCGTGCCCGCCGGCCAGTAGCGCAGCGACGCCAGTGTTTCCTTGGCGCCGGACCCCGGCAGCCCGAGGTGCGGCAGCATGATCCCCTGGGCCCCGGCGTCGAGCAGGCGGGGCGCGTCCGCCAGGGTGGCGTTGCCGAGCCGCACCACCGCGCCGATGCCCGACGCGGCGCAGGACCGAAGGTGGGCCAGCACGCTGCGCACATCGTTGAGGGCGTGTTCCATGTCGATGATGACGAAGTCGAAGCCCGCCTCCGCGTAGACCTCCGGAATTCCGGGGTCGGGCGAGAAGACGAAGCTGCCGAGCAGGCAGGAGCCCACGTTCAGTTTCTCTTTCAGGGTCTGGGACGGTGCCGGCATGGGCGCGTCTCCTGCTGGGGGTAACGGGGGCGGCTGCGCGCCGCGCGTGGTGTTAGCGTGGGCGCGGCTGTGCGCCGCGCATGGCGTTATCGGGGGCGCGGCTGCGCGCCGCGCACCAGGCGCCCGGGCAGATGGCCGGTCGGCGCGCCGTCGCGGTAGGTGATGGCGCCGGACACGATGGTCGCCCGGTAGCCGTCGGCGCGCTGCCCCAGCCGACGGCCGTTGGCCGGGAGGTCGTGGACGATCTCCGGCGGGTGCAGGCGCAGGCCGGCGAAGTCGATGACGTTCACGTCGGCCTTGTAGCCCGGCGCCAGGACGCCGCGGTCGTGCAGCCCGACGGCGGCAGCCGTGTCCTGCGTCTGCGCCTTGATGACCCAGGGAAGCGGCAGCCGCTCGCCGCGCGTCCGGTCGCGGACCCAGTGGGTCAGCAGATAAGTCGGAAAGCTGGCGTCGCAGATGTAGCCGTAGTGGGCACCGCCGTCGCCGAGGCCGAGCACCGTGTCGCGGTGGCTCATCATCTCCAGCACCACGTCGAGGTTGCGGTCAGTGTAGTTGTAGAGCGGCCGGTACAGGATGGCGGTGCCGTCCCGCTCCATCAGGATGTCGTAGGCGACCTCGGCCGGCGGCCGGCCCTCGCGCCGGGCGATGGCGCCGATGCTCATCTCGGGCGGCGGCTCGTAGTCGGGCGGGTCGTCGACGCGGTAGAGGTTGTCGTAGTTGGCGACGCGGTTGGCGAAGACCGGATCCTCGGGCCGCTCGGCGACGATCCGCGCCCGCACCTCCGGGTCGCGCATGCGCCGCAGCCGCTCGGCCAGCGGCAGGTGCGCGATGGACTCGTAGGTCGGGCATTGCGAGAACGGGCACAGCGACAGCGCCAGGCTGAGCAGGATCGCCACCGGGCGGGAGCCGACCTGCGCCCGCATCTCCAGCCCGTCGTCCACCGCCTGGGAGATGTGACCGAGCAGGTGGCGCCAGCGCTGCGGCGCGTGCTCGTGCTGGAGCAGCGACAGCGACAGCGGGCGCCCCGACCGCTCGACGATGCGGCGGATCATGGCGAACTCGGCGTCCACGTCGTCGAAGTCGGAGATGAGCTGGAGCACGCCCTGCCCCGCCTCCCCTAACCCCCGGGCGATGGTGGTCAGCTCGTCCTCGGGCGCGCCGAGGCTGGGCGTCGCGGAACCGTCGCTGCTGCGGTGGATGATCGTCCGCGAGGTGGAGAAGCCCAGGGCGCCGGCCCGCACCGCCTCGGCGGCGAGGCGGGCCATCTCCGCCTTGTCGGCGTCGGTTGCCGGCTCGCGCCGCGCGCCGCGCTCGCCCATGACGTAGACGCGCAGCGGGGCGTGGCCGATCTGCGCCGCCACGTCGGCGTCGAAGCGGCGGGCCTCCAGCGCATCCAGGTACTCCGGGAAGGTCTCCCAATTCCAGGGCAGGCCTTCGGCCAGGACGACGCCGGGAATGTCCTCCACGCCCTCCATCAGGCGCACGAGGATGTCGCGATGGTTCGGCCGGCACGGCGCGAAGCCGACGCCGCAATTGCCCATCACCACCGTGGTCACGCCCAGCGTGGAGGAGGAGCGCAACCGCTCGCTCCAGGTGACCTGGCCGTCGTAATGGGTGTGGATGTCGACGAAGCCGGGCGTGACCAGCAGCCCGCGCGCGTCGATCTCCTCGGTTCCGCGGCCGGGGACCCGGCCGACGGCGGCGATGCGCCCGCCGGCGATGGCGACGTCGCCCTCGAAAGGCTCGCCGCCGGTGCCATCCACGACGGTGCCGCCGCGGATGACGATGTCGAATGTCTCGGACATGGTAGGGAATTCCCGATGGGTCGCGTTCGTCGTCGCGTCAGCCGCTCATGTGCATGGGCAGCCACATCGCCAGCTCCGGCCACAGGAAGAGCAGGCCGAGCAGGACGAACATGATGAGGTGGAAGGGGATCGAGCCCATCACCACATCGCTCAGCTTGCCGTCCCAGATGCTCTGGATGACGAACAGGTTGATGCCGATGGGCGGCGAGATCTGGCCCAGCTCGATGAAGACGACGAGGATGACCCCGAACCAGATCGGGTCGATGCCGTAGCTGTGCAGGATCGGGTACAGCAGCGGCACCGTGATGACGATCATCCCCAGGCTTTCGACCAGGCACCCCAGCACGGTGTAGAGGATGAACAGCGCCAGGAAGAACTCCAGCCGGCTGAGGTCGAGGCTGATGACGAAGGCGGTCACCGCCTCCCCCACCCCGGCGTAGCTGATCGCGTAGGAGAACAGGAAGGCGCTGTAGGTGATGAACAGGATGTTCCCGATGACGCCCACCGACCGGCGCAACGCGTCGAAGAAGATCCGCGGCGTCATGCGCCCCCAGACCGCGCTGACCACGATGGCCAGCAGGCAGCCGGCCGCCGCCGCCTCGGTCGGCGTGACGAAGCCCAGGTAGAGCCCGCCCAACGTGGCGCCGATGATCAGGAAGAAGGGCGCCATCTCGACGAGCGCGCGCAGCGCGTCGGCCGCCGTGCGCACCCCCTGCTCCACCGGCGCGACGCCCGGCCGGTAGATGGCCTGGACCGCGATGTAGGCCATGAACATGGCGGTGAGCAGCAGGCCGGGCACCACGCCGGCCATGAACAGCTTGGCGACCGAGGTCTCGGTGAAGGTGCCGTAGATGATCATCGCCAGGCTGGGCGGGATGAGGATGCCCAGCGTGCCGCCCGCCGCCAGCGAGCCGGCCGACAGCCGCCGGTCGTACTGACGCCCGATCAGCTGCGGCAGCGCCGCGCTGCCGATGGAGGCCGCCGTGGCGACGCTCGACCCGCTGATCGCGGCGAACACGGCACAGCCGGCGATGTTGGTCTGCAGCAGGCCGCCGGGTATGCGCGCCACCAGACGCGACAGCCCCTGGTAGACCCGCTGGTTCAGCCCGCTAGCCTGGAGGATCTCGGCCATCAGGATGAACAGCGGCACCGCCGTCAGGGTGAAGCTGTCCATGCTGCCCCAGCTGACGAGGCCGAGGGCCTTGAAGGCCACCAGCCCGCCCTGGAAGTAGAGGTAGAGCACCGCCGGCAGGGCGATGGCGAAGGGCACCGCCATGCCGGCGGCGAGCAGCCCGAGGAACACCACGAAGACCAGGATGATCTGCAGTTCAGGCCCCATGGCGGCCTCCCGGTTCCCTGACGGCCAGCCGCTGGACGTCGCGCACCAGAGTGCGCAGGAGGGTGAAGCCCAGCACCGCGCAACCGATGGGCATGGACAGGTACGGGAGCCACAGCGGCGTCGCCAGGTTGGTGGGCGCGGTCTCGCCGCTCTGCCACGCCACCAGGACCAGCCGGCCGGTCTGCCACAGCAGGATGAGGGCGAAGCCGAAGGAGAGCGTGTCGAACACCAGTTCCGACCACGCCCGGCCGCGCTCGCCCAGGCGCGCCTGGACGAACTCGACGCGGTGGAAGGCGTGGTCGACCTGGCAGACCGAGAAGCTCAGGAACGTCAGCGCGACCAGCAGATAGCCGCCCAGCTCGTCCGTTACCTCGAGCGAGTGGTTGAGAACGCCGCGCGCCACCACCTCGGCTCCGATCATCACCATCATGGCGATGAGGATGGCTTGGCACAGCCATTCCGCCCCTCTCTCGGCGGCGCTCTTGCGCGGGGCCCAGCGCCGGGTGTTGAGGAACGGGGACGCCCCGGCGCCGTGCGGGTCCCCATGCGGGTCCAGGGGGCGGTCCATGCTCAGCGCCCTACGGTGGCGCGGATCTTGCCGAGCGCCTCGACCGCCTCCGGACCGTGCGACTTCGCCCACTCGTCCCAATAGGAGGCCATCGTCTTCTGTGCCTGCTGCACCTCCTCGGGCTTGGCCTCCGTCACCACGATGCCGGCCTCGGCCAGCTTGCGGGTCAGGTCCTGCTCGTCCTCGCGCATGGTGGCGGTGATCCAGGGGCCGGCCTCCTCCACCGCCTTGCGCAGCTTCGCCTGGGCCTCGGGCGGCAGCTTGTCGTACGCCTCCTTGTTCGCGATGATCAGCGAATTCACGTAGTTGATGCCCAGGCGGTAGTTGTACTTGACGAGGTCGCGCCACACCCAGCCGAGGCCGGAGCTGGCGGTGAAGCCGCCGTCGATCACGCCGCGGTCGATGGCCGAGGGCACCTCGGGCGCCCCGAGCGTGACCGAACTGCCGCCGAAGCGCTTCAGGAACTCGCTCTGTTCGGGCGAGGTCACGCGCAGCTTCTGGCCCTTGATCTCGGCGAGGCTCTTCAGCGGCTTGCGCGACCACGCCACCTGCTGCGGGTAGGAGTACGAGCCGAGGACCACGATGCCCTTCTTGGCGTACGCCGCGGCCATGTACGGCTCGACGATCGCCGAGACCTTGGCGAATTCCTGGTCGTCCTGCACCAGCATCGGCAGCCGGGTGACGCCGGCCATCGGGATGCTTCCGGTGAAGAAGGAATCGGCCGCGATCTGCACGACGTTGTCGGCGACCGCCTGGGTGATGTTGGAAGCCTTGATCGGCAGCGACCCGCCCAGGTGCAGCTTCATGGTGAGCTGCCCGTTGGTGTCCTTTTCCACCGCTTCGGCGATCCTGGCCAGCCCTCTGGCCCCCGCCACCGTCGCCACCGGGTTGTACGTGTACATTTCCCATGTTTCCGCCGCCGCCGGAGCGGCCGCGATAGCGGTGCCTGCAAAGCCGAAGATGAGGGCGAGCGTGGGCTTCGAGGCGCAGGTCTTCCAACCGGCCATGGCGTTCCCTCCCAAGTATGTTCTTTTTTCAAGGTTGAGCTTTTTCCCGATCCGGCCCATAGTCAAGTACAAAAATGACTTATGAGTCATAAGTCATATCGTGTGTGAAACAGTGAATCGTGATGAATGAGTCCTTACCGGACCAATGAACAATCGCAAGGGAGGATCCATGTTTGCACCGCCCCCCACCGCCGAGGCGCGCGTCTTCGCCCGCCTCCCCGAACAGTTCTCGCGCGCGGCGTCGCGTTCGGCCTGGGTCGACGTCCAGTTCCATGGGGCGCCGACGCCGAGCTTCCTGGAAGGACCGTCCTTCGATCGCGACGGGAACCTCTGGGTGGTGGATATCCCCTGGGGGCGCATCTTCAGGATCGCACCGGACGGGCGTGTGGACCTCGCCGCGGAGTACGATGGAGAACCGAACGGTCTGAAGTTCCACCGCGACGGCCGCGCCTTCATCACCGACCACCGGCACGGGCTGATGGTGCTCGATCCGGCGAGCGGGCGGGTGGAACCCTACCTGGAGCGCGCCCTGCTGCAGCGCTTCAAGGGGCTGAATGATCTCGTGTTCGCGTCGAACGGCGACATCTACTTCACCGACCAGGGGCAGACCGGCCTGCACGACCCGACCGGGCGGCTGTTCCGGCTGCGCACTGACGGACGGCTCGACTGCATCCTGGACAATGTGCCGAGTCCCAACGGCCTGGTTCTCAACAAGGACGAAACCATCCTCTTCCTCGCGGTCACCCGCGACAACGCGGTGTGGCGGGTGCCGCTGATGAAAGACGGCGGCGCCAGCAAGGTGGGCGTCTTCATCCAGATGTCCGGCGGCGGCGGGCCTGACGGCATGGCCATCGACGAGGACGGCAACATCGCCGTCTGCCACGTCGGTCTGGGCTCGGTCTGGCTGTTCAGCGCCATCGGCGAACCGATGCTGCGGATCAAGTCGCCCGAGGGCCTGCTGGTAACCAACTGTGCCTATGGCGGCGCCGACAACCGGACGCTCTTCATCACGGAATCGAAGTCGGGGACCGTTCTGGCGGCGGACATGCCGGTCGCCGGCCGGCGGATGTTCTCACACAGCTGAGGAGACCGCCGCGAACATGGGGGGCCTTACCCGATGCCGCCGCAAAGGCCCCCCCGCACCGTCTCCACAAAACGCTCACGTGCACGCGCCGGGTGAACGCTGGAAGCCGACGGCTGGCTTGGGGGTCAGTTCCCCCCGCGACGCGTCAGGCCGCCGAACGGACGTTGCCGAGGAATCTCGACACCTCGCCGCGCAGCTTTTCCGCCTCCTGTGACAGGCTCCCGGCCGCTCCGGCCACCTGGGCGGCGGCTGCGCCGGTCTCCCCCGCGGCCTGATTGACGCCCAGGATGTTGGATGACACCTCCTGGGTGCCGCGCGCAGCCTGCTGGACGTTCCCCGCGATGTCGCGGGTCGCCGCCCCCTGCTCCTCGACGGCCGAGGCGATGGCCGTCGCGATCTCGTTCATCCGGGTGATGGTTCCGCCGATGCCGCGAATGGCCGCCACGGCGCCGTGGGTGGCGCTCTGGATCTCATCCACCCTGGCCTGGATGTCTCCAGTCGCCTTGGCGGTCTGGCTGGCCAAGTGCTTGACCTCGCCCGCGACGACGGCGAAGCCCTTGCCGGCCTCGCCGGCCCGCGCCGCCTCGATGGTGGCGTTCAGCGCCAGCAGGTTGGTCTGGCTGGCGATGTTGTTGATGAGGCCGACCACGTCGCCGATCTGCTTCGCCGCCTCGGCCAGCCCGGCCATCATGGCATCGGTCCGTAGAGAATCCTCGACCGCCTGGGCGGCGATCTGCGTCGAGGCGGCGACTTGGCGGCCAATTTCCTGGACGGAGGCGGAGAGTTCTTCCGTGGCCCCGGCAACCGTGTTCACGTTCGCGGACGCCTGCTCGGCGGCGGCCGCAACGGCGGTCGACTGGCGGGATGCCTGCTGGGCCGTCGTGGACATCGCCGTGGCGGCGGCCTCCATCTCCGTGGCGGCCGAGGCGACGGCCTCGACCACGTCCCGGACGCTTGCCTCGAAGGTATCGGCCATGGCCAGCATCATGGCCTTGCGCTCCTGCTCAGCCTTGGCCCTCGACGCCTCCTGCTCGGCCTGCATGCGGCGCATCTCCAGACCATTGTCCTTGAAGACCTGCATGGAGCGCGCCAGCGACCCGACCTCGTCCTTGCGGTCGGCCCCCGCGACGGTCACGTCGAGGTTGCCGTTGGCCAGGGTGGACAGCGAACCGGTGATGCGGGCCAAGGGGCGGGCGATCAGGACCACCACGATCCACACGACGAAACCGATGGCGAGCGTCAGCCCCACCGCCGCACTCACCAGAACGTTGCGCCCGGTCTGCTGCGCCATTTCGTCGGTCCGCTTGGAGATCGCCTCCATTTCCGAGCCGAGCGCCGCCACCCGCTCATCGGTGTATTTGGTGAGCGCCTTCAGGGCGGGGACGGCCTCCTCGTCCAGGAGCTTGAGGGCGGCATCCCTTCCGCTTTGCAGGCCCGCCGCCGCGGTCCTCTCGGCAGCCTTGCGATAGTCGGCGGCCAAGGCGCGCAGGCGGCTGGCGGCCGCACGGCGCTCGTCGGTGTTCGACGTCTCGTCGAGCTTCGCCAAGGTGTCGTCGAGGCGGGCGAGCCGGTCGCGCACCATCCCTGCAGCGGCCTGCGCATCGGCTTCCCGGCTGGCCAGGATGATGTTGCGCAGCTGGACGGCGGCTTCGGCGATGGTCTTGCCGCTGTCGAGCATGCGCGCGCGACGCGACGCGACGAGATGGATGGCCTCGTTGGTAAGCCTGTTCAGGCCGTCGACCTCGACCTTGGCCTCCCAGGCGATGCCACCCGTGACGATCCCCAGAAACGCGATCGGAATCAGGATCTTGGCGAGGAGGGAGAGATTTGTGAACCAGCGTGCCATGGGTGTGCCCTTCGGTGCTATGGTCGCTTCGACGCGCTCTGCCACCGGACCGATCGACGGCCTTCCCAAGGGAGCCCGGCAGAACAGCGGCGTTTTGTCGCAGCTCGCACGATGATCTCCTTCGTTCCTAAAGGAACGGTGAATTGTTCCCCGTGACCGGGCGCCTGCTGAAATCTTATTAGTGACCGCCGCACAGCCGGTGGCGATCACGGGCGAGACCGCCCACAACGTCGAGGCGGCCTTGCGCGAAACCGGACGCCGGGCGGAGCAGAGCAATGACGCGGCGATGGGACGCTTTTTCGCCCAAGCGCGCTCCGACAAGACCGCCGTGCGCCCTCTGGTCAGAGCGCCGCCCTCCGGCGCATGTCGGCGTCCTGGACCTCGCGTTGCGCCAACAAATCCTCCGGGACGTCGGCCTCCTCGTCCGTCTCGTGCTCCAGATGGCTGCGCATCCGCTCGGTGTCGAGCGCGCCCTCCCATTTCGACACGACGATGGTGGCGACTCCGTTGCCAACGAGGTTGGTCAGGGCGCGCGCTTCCGACATGAAGCGGTCCACACCCAGGATCAGGGCGATGCTCGCCACCGGGATCGTACCGACCGACGCCAGCGTTGCGGCCAGAACGATGAAGCCGCTGCCCGTGACGCCCGCTGCGCCCTTGGAGGTGAGCAGCAGCACCCCGATGATCCCCAATTCCTGCCCCAGGGTGAGCGGCGTGTTGGTGGCCTGCGCCAGGAAAATCGCCGCCATGGTCAGGTAGATGCAGGTGCCGTCGAGATTGAAGGAGTAGCCGGTGGGAATGACGAGCCCGACAACCGACTTGTCGCAGCCCAGGTTCTCCAGCTTGGCGATCATGCGGGGCAGCACCGATTCCGAGGAGGAGGTGCCCAGCACGATCAGCAACTCCTCCTTGATGTAGCGGACGAAGTGAAAGATGCTGAACCCGAACATCCACGCGATGCCTCCCAGAACCCCGAAGACGAACAGCAGGCAGGTGAAGTAGAATCCAGCCATCAGCTTGCCGAGCGACAGCAGTGTTCCCACGCCGTACTTGCCGATGGTGAAGGCCATGGCGCCGAAGGCGCCTACCGGCGCCACCCGCATGACGATGCCCACCACCTTGAACAGCGCAGCGGACGTCAGGTCGATGACGTTGAGCAATGGCCGGCCCCGCTCGCCCAGAAAATGGAGACCAAAGGCGAAGAGCACCGCGAACAGCAGCACTTGCAGGATCTCGCCCTCGGCGAAGGCCCCGACAACCGTGTTGGGAATGATGTGCAGGATGTAATCGACGGCGTTGGTCTTCTCCGCCGCCTGCGTGTAGGCCTGGATCGCCTTGGTGTCCAGCGTCGTGGGATCGACGTTCATGCCCACGCCGGGCTTCCAGAGATTCACGACCACCAAGCCGATCACAAGCGCGACGGTGGTCAGCACCTCGAAGTAGATCAACGCCTTGATGCCGACTCGCCCGACCTTCTTCATGTTTTCCATGCTGGCGATGCCGTGCACGACCGTGCAGAAGATGATCGGTGCGATCAGCATCTTGATCAGCTTCACGAAGCCGTCACCCAGCGGCTTCATGCTTTCGCCCAGCTTCGGGTAGGCGTAGCCGAGCGCGATGCCGATGGTGATCGCGCACAAGACCTGGAAGTACAGGTTTCGGTACAGCGGCTTGCGATGCGGGTTCTGAGGCGGCCGTGGACCGGATGCCGCTGTATGGGCAACGTCCTGCATGACGCATCTCCCTTGATGCCCCGCCGGTCTGCGTTCGGATGGCCGGCATTCCGTCGCTTCCCCTTACCAACCGACCCGGGATCAGTTTCCGCGCCCCCTACTCCTTTATTGCTGCCCGGTTTCTTTCGCCGAATTCACCCGACGCGGCGCCGTTAACAGGACGCTCATTGTTGAACGCTATCATTGCGTCAGACTCAGTGAAGGAGTTGGCGCCATGAGCATCCTGGATGACCGTGCGGTGACGGCGCTCCAGCGCACGAACACGCCGACGCCGGACGATCTCGCCTGGTATCGAAACGTCGCCTATTGGAAGTTCATCACCGGGGCTTTGTTCTTCAGCGCGTGCAGCCTGCTGCCGCCCCTGCTGCAACCGTGACGACACCGCCCGGGTCGGGTCTGGCTCGGCCGCCTGGGTGACGAAAACGCATTGGCGACCGGCCTTTCCCCCGAGAACCGGGCCGTCCGATCGATGCCTGACGGCAGCCCGACCAAATGGCACCGGGCACGCCCGATCTCCTGCACCTGTTCTCGCCCAACCCACTCACTCCCCCACCGAGCCGTGACGTGAGCGGGCGTGTCTGGACGCGCAGGCCCATATCTCCGACGGCTTTCACACCAGCATACTCAAGTATGCGACCCCGCATCTCTCAGCTTACAAAAGTATGGATCGGTATTGACGCATAAAGGCCGCAATAATTTCTTGCGGGTCAATTCTTATCTTCTGTACCGTTATCGCATCTCAAAGAACACGCACGCTGCCGTACGGGGCAAGCCGGGGACCAGGCGCGCCCGTATCGTCGTACAACCAACATTCCTAGGGGAGCGAAGAATGAAGACTTGGTTTGGGATGCGCACGATCTCCCGGCGTTCGGCCCTGCTGGGCGGTTCGGCGGCGGTGGCGGCCGTAGCCACGGGCGGCGGCGTCGCGCAGGCCCAGACGGGCACGCACGAAGCCCATCTCGGCGACCACCCCGGGTCGCTGGGCGCGCGCATCCGTTCGACGACGACGCCAGCACCAGCGGCGCCAAAGGCGGGCGAGGCGCTGCTGGGCGCCGCCCCGGCCGCCGGCGGGGCGCTGCCGACACCGCCCGTCCTCAAGGTGCGCCCGGGCTCCGCCGCGACGCTGGGGATGAAGGCGCAGAGCGTCCAGCTCGGCGGCCGTCCGGCCAAGAACCTGCGCGCCTACGACAACGTCACCGCCCGGCAGTACCTGATGGGCCCGACGCTGGAGTTCGGCCAGACCGGCGCCTTCGGCGTGCGCCTGACGAACGGGCTGCCGCGCAATCCCGACCAGGCGCGGCCCCACATCGTCAACGTTCCCAGCCAGTTCAACACCACCAACCTGCACACCCACGGCCTGCACGTATCGCCGGACGGCCGCAGCGACAACGTCTACCTCGAGGTTCTGCCGAAGGGCACCGAGGCCAAGCACGCCGATGGCGAGACCAGCGTCGTCGGCGGCTTCGACTACGTCTACAATCTGAAGAACCATACCCCCGGCACCTTCTGGTACCACCCGCACCGGCACGGCTCGGTGGCGGTGCAGGTCGCCAGTGGCGCGGCCGGCGCGCTGATCGTCCGCGGCGGGGCGGGCACCATCGACCGGGTGAAGGGGATCGACGGCATCACCGAGCAGGTGCTGCTGCTCCAGCAGGTGATGCTGAACGCCAACGGCGAGCTGCCGGACTTCGACACGCTGTGGAACGCGCCGGGCAACGGGGCGGCGGCCGAGTGGACGGTGAACGGCACCACCGGCCGCACGCTCGCCATGCAGCCGGGAGAGGTGCAGCGCTGGCGCATCGTCAACACCGGCTTCCAGGCCGAAGCGAAGTTCGCCCTGGTTCAGGCCTCCGGCGGCGCCCCGGTGACCGTGACGCTGATCGCCATGGACGGCGTGAACTTCAGCCCGAAGGCGGCGGCGGTGCAGGCGGTCTATCTGCCGCCGGGCGGGCGCGCCGACATCCTGGTGCAGGCCCCGGCGCAGCCGACGCGGCTGCTGGCCCAGGTCGGGCAGTACGTGGCCAAGGGACAGGGCGGGCCGACCACCGGCCTGACCGCCGGCTTCGAGATCGGCGGCGTCTGGCAGGAGGCCGCCTTCGTCGGCGATCCAGCGACCGTCTTCACCGTCGACGTGGCCGGCGCGCCGAAGCCGATGGCGCTGCCCACCGACCCGCTGCCGCGGCCGCTGGTGCCCGAGATCACCGCGGCCACCCCGCCCGACGCCTGCCGTTACGTGGTCTTCGGCGTCACCAAGGTCGTCGCGCCGGCCGGCACGCTGAAGAACGACCTGCCGAGCTACGACCCGGCGGCGATGCCGACCTCGTTCAAGCTGCAGATCAACGGCGAGCTGTTCTGCCCCGGCCGCGTCCTGTTCCAGCCGCCGCTCGGCTCGGTGGACCAGCACGTCGTCTCCACCCCCGGCGTGCATGTCTTCCACATCCACGTGAACCCGTTCCTGGTCACCGAGGTGGACGGCCAGCCGCTGTCCACGCCGCAATGGCGCGACACCATGCTGGTCGGGCCGAACGGCTACAAGGCGCTGACGAAGTACACGGACTATGCCGGCACCTTCCCGATCCACTGCCACATCCTCGACCACGAGGACGTCGGCATGATGACCAACGTCACCGTCGTGGATCCGAACGCCAAGACCCGCGTCGCCGCCGTCACGCACGGCCACTGACCGGCCCCCTCGACCGTCATCGCTCGAAGCGGGCGACCAACGCCCGCAGCCATCCACAGGGAGACTTCATGCTCACGTCCGTTCAGTCGAGCCGCCGCACGTTTCTGGTCGGGGCCGGCCGGTTCGCCACCGCGTCGGCGCTCGCCAGCGCCGTGCCGCTTTCCGCGGCGGCGGAAGCCGCCAACGGCCGCATCGCGCCCTCGGCCCTGAAGGATCTGGCCGCGGCGGTGCAGGGCGGCGTCGTGCTACCCGACGACCCGTTCTTCGGCGACTACGCCCGGCCGAACAACCTGCGCTTCCGCACGCTCCCCACCGCCATCGCGCGCTGCGCCAGCGACCAGGACGTGCAGGCCTGCGTCGCCTGGGTGCGGAAGCACGGCGCCCGGTTCGCCGTGCGCAGCGGCGGGCACAACTACGCCGGCTTCTCCACCACCCCCGGCCTGCTGATCGACATGACGCCCATGAGCGCCATCTCAGCGCTGCCCGGCGGGGACGGGCTGGTGAAGGTGGGCGGCGGCGCCCTCAACGGCATGGCCTACCAGGCGCTGGAGCGGCTGAACCGCACCATCACCCACGGGCGCTGCACCACCGTGGGCGCGGCTGGCTTCCTGCTGGGCGGAGGCATCGGCTTCAACATGCGCATGTTCGGCATGGGATCGGACCTGCTGCAGGCCACGAGCATCGTCACGGCGGACGGCGCGTTGCACGCCGACATCCAGGACGGCGGCGCCGACGCCGACCTGTTCTGGGCCTGCCGCGGCGGGGCCGGCGGGAACTTCGGCATCAACACGTCCTTCACCCTGCGCACCTTCCCGGTGGAGACGGTCACCTTCTTCGACATCACCTGGACCACGGACGTGGACGAGGTGCTGCACACCCTGCTGACGCGGCTCGCCGAGGCGCCGCCGGAATTCGGCAGCAAGATCAGCGTCACCAGCCCGCCGCGCGGCAGCGGCAGCCAGCAGATCAGCGTCTCCATCCTCGGCCAGCTGCACAAATGCACCACGACCGTGGAGGCGATCATCGGCCCCGTGCTCGAGAAGGCGTCGAAGCGGACGATCACCAGGGACATGGCCTACTGGCCGGCGCAGGATCTCCTCAGCGAATTCACCTACCCGTACTTCTATCAGGAGAAATCCTCCTACATGAAGGCGGCGGAGATCACGCCCGACGCCGTCGCCGCCATGGTGCGGCTCGCCCGCCGCATGCCGGGCACCTGCATGGCCAATTCCTTCAAGTTCTTCCAGGTGGGCGGGAAGGTGAACGCCACGCCGGCCGATGCCACCGCCTACGTCCACCGCGGCTACGACTGGCTGTTCTCGTCCGAAGTGAACTGGTGGGACCGGAAGGACCCGAAGGCGCTGGTGGACGAGAACCTGGCCTGGCAGGAGCGGTTCTACGCCACGGTCAACGCGGCGACCAAGGCGGCGGGCGCCTTCCAGAACTTCCCCGATCCCTCGCTGAAGGACTGGTCCGCCGCCTATTACGGCGGCAACTACGCGAGACTGCGGCGGGTGAAGACCGCCTACGACCGGACCGACCTGTTCACCTACCGGCAGGGCATCAAGCCGCTGTGATGCGCCCCCGGCGCGCCTGATGCCCTCAAAATCGATTGCATGGTCGAGCACTCCCCTTAAAATAGTGCAGACCATGCAACGCTCTTATTGTGGGAGGGGTCGTGAGCCGTACCGCCGCCTTCGCGCTGTTCGCCGCCATTCTCTGCGCCGGCATGCCGGCGCAGGCCCGCGACACCCGCCACATGTTCCCGGTTGACGCCGCGCTCGCCACGGCCGCCGCGCAGGAGAAGCTGGACAAGGGTGTGAAGCTCTATTTCGGCAAGCAGAAGCACCCCAAGGCGGCCAAGGACTTCGGCGAGTGGGCCACCAACAAGAAGACCAACGCCTTCAACAAGTCCGACCGCGAGGCGTGCGAGTGGGCGTTCCTCAGCGCCGTGCTGGAACTGCAGGAGCGCGCCCGCAAGCAGGGCGGCAACGCGGTGATCAACATCAAAAGCAACTACAAGAACACGGAAACGGTCAGCGACGCCGAGTACATGTGCGGCGCCGGCGGCCTCATGGCCGGCGTGGCGCTGAAGGGAACCGTGGTCAAGCTGGGTGGCAAGTAGGGTGGCCTCCGGGCGTGTCGACGGCGGCAGCGCCTGCAAGGGTGCAGGAGGCGGAAAGCGATCGATGCGGCGTCGACCGTTGCTGTTGCTGGTGATGGCCGTGACGGCTGCGGTGCTGGTCGGCGCGTGCACCTCTGATCCGGCGGATCCGCTGCCGCCCGTGATCGCCACGCCGGTGCTGGGCTGGTCGGTGATGGTCGCCAACGACGGCACGCCGCTTCCGCTGCACACCTGGGGCGTGGCGGGCCAACCGCGGGCGGTGATCGTCGCCGCCCATGGCATGAACGACTACGGGCTTGCGTTCGACCGGCCGGCGCGGCTGTGGGCGCGGGCGGGCATCGCCACCTACGCCATCGACCAGCGCGGCTTCGGCAAGGCCATGGAGCGCGGCCGCTGGTACGGCGGTGAACGCATGGCCGACGATCTCGTGACGCTGGTCAGACTGGTCCGCGAGCGCCACCCTGACGCGCCCGTCTATCTGCTGGGCGAGAGCATGGGCGGCGCGGTCGTCGTCATGGCGGCGGCGCGGGCGGAGCGGGGGCTGCTGTCCGGCATCGTGCTGTCCGCCCCGGCCGTCTGGGGCACCGGCCTGCGGGCGGCGGTGACGCTGGACGCCGCCACGATCCTGGGCTCGCTGGTGCCGGACGTGACCGTGCCGCCGCTTCGCGTGGCCAATCCCTCCACCGACGATCCCGAGGTCCTGCGCCGCATGCGCGAGGATCCGCTCATCATCCACCGGACACGCTTCCAGACGCTGGCCGGCATCGTGGACCTGATGCACGACGCCCGTGCCGAGGCGCGCAAGGTGCGCGTCCCCGTGCTGCTGATGCTGGGGGACCTGGACGTGCACGTGCCGCGCGACGGCGTGGCGGCGCTGGCCCGCGACCTGCCGCGGGACACGCGCATCGCGCTCTACCCGGCGGGACGGCACCTGCTGATGCGCACGCTGGACGGCGACCGGGTAACGCAGGACGTCGCCGCGTGGGTGCTCGACACGCGCCGCGCCCTGCCCAGCGGCGCCGACCTCCGCGCGCAGGCCTGCCCGACCCTGATGATCAACCCGCGCCGCGGCTGTCCGCAGACCCGCGTCGTCACCAACCCGCGCGCTCCGCAGCCCGCCGCCGACGGCAAGGCCGGCAACCGGCTACCCACGCCGGCCACCGCGCCGCGGACCTGACGCAGGCGGCTATCCACAACGTGACCCTGCCGTGCTAGGGTCGGCACTCGCCCTCACGGGGCAGGCCTACCGCGGGACATGCCGTTGAAGACCACCATCCGCGCACTTTTCATCGTCCTGGCAGCGGCTGTCGCGCTCGGCGGCTGCAACCGCCGGCAACCCATCTACCGGGTGACCGACCACCCGATTCCGGCCGCGGCGCGCGGCCTGCCCGCCGCGACGATCCAGCAGACGATCATGGAGGCCGCCGCCAACCGCGGCTGGCGTGTGGATTGGAAGGCGCCGGGTGAGATGACCGCCAGACAGGCGTGGAAGGAGCACGAGGCGGTGGTCGAGATCCGCTATTCACACGAAAGCTACACCATCGACCACGTCTCCACGACCAACCTGCTGGAGCAGGGCGAAACCGTCCATCGCAACTACAACAAGCTGGTGCGCGCGCTCGAGGACGAGATCGAACGGCGTCTGTACCAGGCCAAGCGTTGAGTGCAGCTCACATCATGACCGAATCCCTGCGTGTCGCTCTGCGCGGCTGGTGCGCCTGGGCGCCGGACCGCGCCACCCGGGCCGCGTGGCGGGCCTGGGCCGGCGCCCCCGCCACCCTCCACGACCATGCCGACGACGACGTGGCGCTGCCGGCGCTGCCCATGATGCTGCGCCGGCGCACCTCGACCGTCGGACAGAAGCTGATCGCCGCCGCGCTGGCCTGCGGCGACGCGGCGCAGACCGCGCGCTACGTCCTCGCCTCCGGCCACGGGGAGTTGGAACGGACCGTCGGAATCATCGACGCGTTGCGCCAGGGCGACCTGCCGTCGCCGGCCGAGTTCAGCCTGTCGGTGCACCACGGGCTGGCCGGGCTGCTGTCCATCCACACCGGCAACCGCCTCGGCCACACGGCGCTGGCCGCCGGACCGGACAGCTTCGCCTTCGGACTCCTGGAAGCCGCCGCCAGCGTCGCCGAGAACCCGTCCGAACCGGTGCTGCTGCTCTACGGCGACGCGCCCATGCCCGAGGCGTACGCTCCCTTCCGCACCGAGGCCGACGCCGCGCTGCCGCTGGCCGTCGCCCTGGCGCTCGGCCCCGTGGACGGCGGGGGCGAGACGATCGCGCTGGAGAGCGCGCCGGCCGGCGGCGAGCGCCCGGCGGAGTCCACGGCGCTGGACTTCCTGCGCTTCCTGCTGTCCGGGGCCCCGCAGGCGGCGTCGCGCGGGGGACGGCTCGACTGGGTGTGGCGCCGTGCTGGCTAGGCACCTGGACCGCCTGTGGCGGCGTGCGGCGACCGGCTTCGCGTTCGCGTTCCTGTTCGGAGGGGGGGCCATCCTGGCGCCCACCGTCTTCCCGCTGGTGGCGTTGGCCAGCCCGCGGGGCGAGATCCGGCGCCGGCGCTGTCAATACCTCGTCCACATCATCTTCCGCTTCTACATCCGGATGCTGCGGGTGTTGCGCGTCATCGACCTGGAGGTCGAGGGTGCCGGGCGCCTGCGCGACGGCTGCGGCAAGCTGGTGGTGGCGAACCATCCCTCGCTGCTCGACGTGGTGCTGCTTATGGCGCTGATGCCGCGCGCCCAGTGCATCGTGAAGAAGGAGCTGTGGGAGAGCCGCTGGCTGGGCGGCATGGTGCGCGGCGCCGGCTACATCCGCAACGATCTGGATCCCGAAGCGCTGCTGGAGGCCTGCCGGACCGCGCTGGAGGCCGGCGACGGCATCATCATCTTCCCCGAGGGCACGCGCACCGTCCCCGGCGAGCCGATCCGCTTCCGCCGCGGCTTCGCCAACGTGGCGACCCTCCTGGAAGCCGAGTTGCAGCTGGTCACCATCACCTGCGATCCGCCCACGCTGATAAAGGGTGAAAAATGGTGGATGATCCCGCCAAGGCGGCCGATTTTTCGCGTCATGGTAGGGGATCGCCTGGACGTCAAGGGGATGCTCGGCTATCAATACCGCTCGCTGGCGGCCAGGAAGTTGGTCCGCAGCTTGGAAGATTATTTTGCGGAACGGCTGGCCGATGGAAGAGCTTGAACGTGAGTTGAAGATCCTGATTGTTGACGCGCTCAAGCTCGAAGACATCGACCCGGGTGAGATCGACAGCGAGGAACCGCTCTTCGGCGACGGCCTCGGTCTCGATTCCATCGACGCGCTGGAATTGGGCGTCGCGCTGCGCAAGGCATACGGCATCAAGATTGAGTCCGTGACCGACGAAGTGAAGCAGCACTTTGCCAACGTGCGCTCCCTGGCCCGGTTCATACAATCCCAGCGCGCGGAGTAAAGGCTGATGCTGACGCAGGACGAGATCTATGCGCGCCTGAAGGGTTATCTCGAAGACATGTTCGAGGTGCCGCCGGAGAAGATTTCCCGCGACGCGAAGCTGTTCGAAGACCTCGACCTCGACAGCATCGACGCGGTGGATCTCGTGGTGAAACTGCAGGAACTGACCGGCCGCAAGTTCAAGCCCGAGGAGTTCAAGAGCGTCCGCACCGTCGGCGACGTTCTCGACCGCGTGCATGCCCTCCTCCAGGAATAGGACGGTTTCGTTCGGCATGGCGGCGCTGGCCGTCGCCGGTGTCCTCTATCCCGCACTGGTCTACGCCGGGCGCGCCGCGGTGCCGCCGCTGGCCTTCGTGGCGGTGGCCCTGGCGCTGATCGGCGGGCGCATCGCCGTCTGCTCCTCCCCCGCGGCGCGGGTCTGGCGCCGGCCGCTGGCGGCGGCGGCGGTGCTGATCGGCCTGCTGGCCGCGCTCGACGGCGCGCTGGCGGCCAAGGCGTACCCGGTGGTGCTCAGCCTCGGCACCGCCGCCGCGTTCGGCGCCTCGCTCCTGCGCCCGCCCAGCCTCGTCGAGAGCTTCGCCCGCCTCCAGGAGCCCGACCTGCCGCCGGAGGGCCAAGCCTACTGCCGCACGGTCACGGCGGTGTGGACGGTCTGGCTGGTGCTCAACGCCGCCGTCGCCGGCGCGCTGGCCCTGTGGGGCAGCGACGAGGCGTGGGCGCTGTGGACCGGCGTCGTCGCCTATGTGGTCATGGGTGCGCTGTTCGGCGGCGAGGTGCTGGTCCGCCGCGCCGTACGCCGGAGGCATGCGGGCGCATGACCGCCATCCCGCTCTCCCGCCTGTTCGCCGTGGGGCGGCCAGACGACACCCCGGTCGCCGACGGCGTCACTTTCGCCCGCTTCCGCGCCGACGTGGCCGCCAACGCCGCGCGGCTGAAGGGCTGCCGCCGCGGGCTCCTGGTCGCGGCGGACGGCTATTGGGGCGCGGTGGGGCTGCTGGCGCTGCTGCACGCCGGCGCCGAGGTGGCGATCCCGCCGAACGCCCAGCCGGGCACGCTCGCCGCCCTCGCCGGCGACGGGGCCGTGCCGGTCGGCGACGACCTGCGGCCCGGCGGCGAGGCGACGGCGCTGGACGCGCTCGACCCCGCGACGCCGCTGACCTTCTTCACGTCGGGCTCGACCGGCGAGCCGAAGCGGGTGGTCCGCACGCTCGGCATGCTGGAGGCTGAGGCGCTGGCGACCGAGGCGGTGCTCGGCCCGCTCGCCGGCCCGGCCGCCCGCGTGCACGCCACGGTGCCGCACCAGCACGTCTACGGGCTCAACTTCCGCCTGGCGTGGCCGCTGGTCTCCGGCCGCCCCTTCGCCGCCGCCATGCACGAACTGTGGGAAACGGCGCTGGCCGCGCTCGACGCCGGCTGCGTGCTGGTCACCAGCCCGGCGCACCTGACGCGGCTGGCCGGGATCGCGCCGCCGCCGCGGCGCCCGGCGCTGGTGCTGTCTGCCGGCGCCCCCTTGTCGGAGGCGGCCGCGCGCGAGGCCGCGGCCCTCTTCGGCACCCCGGTCACCGAGATCTTCGGCAGCACGGAAACCGGTGCCATTGCCCACCGCCGCCGCGACGCCGCCGACCCGCCCTGGCGCCCGCTGCCCGGGACTGTCATCGACCGCTCCCCGGACGGCCGCCTGCGGGTCCGGGCGGCACACGTCGAGGGTGGGGAGCACGTCGGCTCCGACCTCGTGACGGTGGAGGAGGACGGAGGCTTCCGCTTCCTCGGCCGCGCCGACCGCGTCGCAAAGGTCGAAGGCAAGCGCGTCAGCCTGCCCGAGGTGGAGGCGCATCTGCGCCGCTCGCCCCTGGTTGCCGACGCCGCCGTGCTGATGCGGGAGCAGCTCTGCGCCGCCGTGGTGCCGAGCGCCGAGGGGGCCGCGCGCCTGTCGGCCATCGGCGCCTTCCGCTTCGGCCGGCTGCTGCGGCGGGAGCTGTCCGCCACTCAGGAACCCGCCGGCCTGCCGCGCCGCTGGCGCTTCGTGCCCCGCCTGCCGGACGGCGCGCTGGGCAAGCGCCGGCACGCCGACATCGCCGCCCTGTTCGAGGAGACCGCCGTGACCCGGCCGACCGCCCCCGATGTCCGCGCCGTCCGGCCGCTCGCCGACGGGGTGGAGCTGGACCTCTTCATCCCCGGCGACCTTGCGCAGCTGGAGGGCCATTTTCCCGGTATGCCGATCGTGCCGGGGGTGGCGCAGATCGACTGGGCGGTGGCGTTCGCCAACGCGCATCTCGGCCTCGGCATCGAGGCGGCGCAGGCGTTCCAGGTGAAGTTCCGCCGCGTCACCGTGCCGGACACGCAGGTGACGCTGGCGCTGCGCCACAACCCGGCGCGGCGCCGCCTGTCCTTCGAGTACCGCTGCGGGGACGAGCCGCTGTCCTCCGGCTCCATCGGCGTGGAGGGGACCGCACCATGATTTCGGCGGAGGTCAGCATCCAGGCGCAGTTCTACGACCTCGACCCCATGCAGGTGGTCTGGCACGGCAACTACGCCCGCTTCCTGGAGCAGGCGCGCTGCGCGCTGCTCGACCGCATCGGTTACAATTACCCGGAGATGGCGGCGTCGGGGTACGTGTTCCCCATCGTCGACCTCCAGGTGAAGTACGTGCGGCCGATCCGCTTCGGACAGGTGATCAAGGTCACCGCGACCCTGGCCGAGTACGAGAACCGCATCCGCATCGACTACCGCATCCACGACGGGCAAAGCGGCGAACTGCTAACCAAGGCGCGGACCATGCAGCTGGCGGTCAAGGAGGACGGGGCGGAGCTGTGCTTCGAATGCCCCGCGGTGTTCACGGACAAGGTGAGGGCTCTGCTGTGAGGCGCATCGTCGTTTTCCTCCTGGCGCTGGCCGCCTTCCCGGCCCTGGCCGCCGAGACGCTGAGCGACGGGCAGGTGCTGCGCGGCGCCTTCGTGCAGGAGCGCTTCCTCAAGGGCTTCCAGGCGCCGCTGAAGAGCGAGGGCCGCTTCACGCTGGCCCCCGGGCGCGGGCTGATCTGGCGCACCGAGGCGCCCTTCGCCGTCACCACCGTCATGAGCCCGGCCGGCCTCGTGCAGGAGGTGAAGGGCAGCGAGACCATGCGCCTGCCCGCCGCGCGCATGCCCTTCATGTCGAAGCTCTACACCATGCTGGGCGGCGCATTGACCGGAGACTGGAAGGCGCTGGAGGACATGTTCGCGGTGGAGCGCGCGGGCGATGCCGGGGCCTGGACCCTGCACCTGACGCCGCGCCGCGCCGACGACCCCACCATGCCGATCCGCGCCATCGACGTGCGCGGCGGCCGCTTCGTGGAGGAGGTGGAGATCATCAAGCCGGACGGCGACCGCGACCGCCTGACCTTCCGCGACCAACGGCTGAAGGTGGAGCCGCCGACGGCGGACGAGGCGGCGCTGCTGGCCTCGGCGGGCCGGCCGTGAGGCGGCTGGCGGCGCTGCTCTGGCTGGCCATCGTCCTGCTGGCCGGCGGCTACCTCGCGCTGCGTATCCACGACGGCCTGGGCTTCCGCACCGACCTGCTGGCGCTGCTGCCACGCGAGGAGCAGGACCCCGTCCTGCAGCGCGCCAACGACGCGGTCACCAAAGCGCTCGGCCGCCGGGTGCTGGCGCTGGTCGGGCACGCCGACCGCGCGACCGCCCGCGACGCCGCGGCCAAGCTCGGCGACGCCCTGCTGGCCACCGGCCAGGTGGAGCGGGTCGGCGAAGGCATCGACGCCGACCGGCTGAAGCGGCTGGGCGGCCTCTACTTCCCCCATCGCCTCAGCCTGCTCAGCAACGGCGACCGTGCGCTGCTGGCCGCCGACAAGGGGGAGGAGATCGCCACGCGCGCGCTGTCGCAGGCGTTCGGCTTCGCCGGCTTGGTCGACGCCGGGCTGCTGCGCACCGATCCGTTCCTGCTGCTGCCGTCCTTCCTCACCAACCTGCCGTTCCCGCTGTCGCGCCTCGCCCCCGACGAAGGGATGCTGACCGTCGTCGAGAACGGCACGACCTGGGTGCTGGTCAGCGCCGTGCTGGCGGGCGAGCCGTTCGAACTGGACCTCCAGGACCGGCTGGTCGGCGCCGTTGATGCCGCCGTCGGGGACATGCCGGGCGTCACGGTGAAGCGGCTGGGCGCGGTGTTCTTCGCGCACGCCGGCTCGCAGACCGCGATCGCCGAGGCGTCCACGCTCAGCACGCTGTCGCTGGTCGGCACCATGCTGCTGGTGGTGCTGGTGTTCCGCCGGGCGGGGCCGCTGCTGCACAATGTGCTGGCGCTGGCGGTGGGCATGGCGGTCGGGTTGAGCGGTAGCCTGCTGCTGTTCGGCGAGCTGCACGTGGCGGCCCTGCTGTTCGGGTCGAGTCTGATCGGCGTGGCGGTGGACTACAGCCTGCATTACAGCGCCTGCCTGTTCGACCCGGAGGCGGGAAGCCCGCGCGAGCGGCTGCGCCACGTGCTGCCGGGCATCACGCTGGGGCTGGTCACCACGCTGATCGGCTACGCCGCGCTGATGCTGGCGCCGTTCCCCGGGCTCCGGCAGATCGCCGCCTTCTCGATCATCGGGCTGCTGGGCGCCTTCCTGACGGTGGTGCTGTGGCTGCCGCCGCTCGACCGGGCGCGGACGCTGACGCACGGCGCGGGGATGCTGCGCGCCGCGTCGCGCCTGTGGGGCTTCTGGGAGGACGGACGCTGGCGCGGCGTGCGCGCCGCGCTTCTGCTGGGCTGCGTGGCGGCCGGCGTGGTGGGGCTGGCGCGGCTGTCGGCGGACGACGACGTGCGGCGGCTGCAGGCGGTCTCGGCGGACCTGAAGCGTGAGCAGGATGACATCCAGCGCCTGATCGGCGCCACCACCGCCGCGCAGTTCCTGCTGGTCCAGGGGGCCGACGACGAGACGGCGCTGCGGCGGCAGGAGGATCTCGCCGGCACGCTGGGCGGGCTGAAGGCGAAGGGCGCCATCGCCGGTTACCAAATGCCGGCCGCCTTCGTGCCGTCCGCCCGGACGCAACGGGAAAACCGCGCGCTGGTCGCCTCGGCGCTCCACGGCCCCTGGCTGGCGACGCAGCGCGCCCGCCTCGGCCTGCCCCCGGCCGAACCCGACAAGGTGACGGACGAGGTGCTGACGCTGGAGCGCGCGCTGGCGGCGGACGCCGTGCCGTTCCTGCGCGACCTCGTGCTCGGGCCGGGGCTGCACGTGGTGGCCTTGCAGGGCCTGAGCGACCCGGACGCCGTGCGCGCGGCGGTGGCCGGCACGGCCGGCGTGCGGCTGGTCGACCCAACGGCGGACTTCTCGGCCTTGCTGGCCAAGTACCGGCACCGGGCGCTGCTGCTGACGGGGCTAGCCGGGCTGCTGATGCTGCCGGTGCTGGGGTGGCGCTACGGCCTGCGCGGTGCCTTGTGGACGCTGGTGCCACCCGGTTCCGCGCTAATCCTGGCGCCGGCGGCGGTGGGGCTGATGGGCCAGGACTTCACCTTCTTCCACGCCATGGCGCTGGTGCTGATCCTCTCCATCGGCGTGGACTACGCCGTCTTCTGCGCGGAAAGCGGGGTGGAGCGGCAGCCGGTGACCATGCTGGCCGTGTGGCTGGCGACGCTGACGACGATCCTCTCCTTCGGCCTGCTGGCCTTCAGCGGCGTGCCGGCGGTGCACAGCTTCGGCGTGACCATGCTGGTGGGGATCTCCATTGCCTTTCTTTTTGCACCACTTGCGGCGCGCGGCGCGCGGCAGGATGCAACCACAAACGGTGCGCGGGTACTGTGATTGGTGTATGGTCCACGGCACGCTCGTTTCTGGGGATTTTGCTTCACGTCATGACCGCGCATAAGGGGTGGATCGCACTCCTGCTTTGGCTGGGGGCGTGCACCGCCATGCCCGGCAGCTCAATCAACTCTGAGCCGACCGACGCACGCACGCCGCTGCTCGCCCCCGGCGAGCCGCTGGCCCTGCCGCGCCCGGCCGATCTCGGGCAGAGCGTCGAGGCGGCGCAGCTCATCACCGCCCGGCGGGACGGGCAGACCTTCGTCTTCGAAGGCCGGCTCAGCATCACGCCGGAGCGCTTCCTGCTGGCCGGGGTGGACAGCCTGGGCCGCCGCGCCATGACCGTCACCTGGACCGACGCCGGGCTGGAGGTGGAGACAGCCCCCTGGCTTCCCCCGGCGTTGCGGCCGGGCAGCATGCTGGCCGACATCGTGGTGCTGTACTGGCCCGAGGCGGCTGTGCGGCGCGCCCTCGCCCCCACGGGCGGCACGCTGAGCGCGGACGCGCACCGGCGCAGCGTGCGCATCGGCGGCAAGGAGGTGCTGCGCGCCGAGCACAGCTGGGCCGAGGGGGCGCCCTGGACCGGCACGCTGCGCTACGCCAACCTCGCCTGGGGCTACGAGATCGAGGTGCAGTCCACGGCGGCGCCGCGATGAGCCGCGCGCCGGGACTCGCCGCCATGGGCCTCGCCTCCCCGATCGGCACCGGGGCCGCCGACGTGGCCGCCGCTTTGTTCGCCGGCACCCGCGCCGGCCTGCGGCCGCGGTCCGACCTCATTTCCGGCCACAGCGTGCCGGTCGGGTCGGTCGATGCGCCGCTGCCGCCCGTGCCGGCCGGGCTGGAGACCTACGACTGCCGCAACAACCGCCTGCTGCTGCTGGCGCTGGAGCAGGTCCGCGACGCCGTCGAGGCGGCGGCCAAGCGCCATGGCCGGCACCGCGTCGCCGTGGTGATGGGCACCAGCACCTCGGGCATGGCCGAGGCGGAGGCCGGCTTTGCCGCGATGCGCCGCGACGGTGCGTGGAGCGGCCCGTTCCATTACGACCAGCTCGCCACCGGCGGACCGGCGGAGTTCGCGGCGCGCGCGCTGGGACTGACCGGGCCGGCCTACACCGTGGCGACGGCGTGCTCGTCCAGCGGCAAGGTGTTCGCGTCCGCCCGGCGGCTGATCCGCGCCGGGCTGTGCAACGCCGCTCTGGTCGGCGGCGCCGACACGCTGTGCGGCACCACCGTGGGGGGCTTCAGCGCGCTGGAGGCGGTCTCGGCCGGCCTGTGCAATCCCTTCAGCGCCAACCGCGACGGCATCAACATCGGCGAGGCGGCGGCGGTCTTCCTGCTGACCGCCGAGGACGCCCCGGTCCGGCTGCTGGGGGTGGGCGAAAGCTCCGACGCGCATCACGTCAGCGCCCCCGACCCGGAGGGCCGCGGCGCGCTCGCCGCCATGCGGGCGGCGCTGGCCGACGCGGGACTGGCGCCGGGCGACATCGCCTACGTCAACCTGCACGGCACGGCGACGGCGCTGAACGACTCCATGGAGGGCAAGGCCGTGCACGCGCTGTTCGGCGCGGGAACCCCGTGCAGCTCCACCAAGGCGATGACCGGCCACACGCTGGGCGCCGCCGGGGCGTGCGAGGCGGCGTTCCTCTGGCTGGCGCTGAATCCGGCGCACAACCCGGACGGCCTGCTGCCGCCACACCTGTGGGACGGCGTCGCCGACCCGGAGATCCCGCCGCTGAACCTGATCGCGCCCGGCGCCGCGCTCCCTCCGGGACGCGCGGCGATGCTCAGCAACTCCTTCGCGTTCGGCGGCAGCAACGTGGCCCTGGTGCTGGGCCGGGGGGAGTGGTGATGAGCACGTGTCCATGGCCCATCGAGGAACTGCTGCCGCACGCCCGGCCGATGATCCTGCTGGACGAGGTGGTCGGACGGGTGGACGGCCGCTTCGTGTCGGCGCTGACCGTGCGCGAGGGGGCTCCCTTCGTGGCGGCCGGGCGCGGCGCCCCGGCCCACGTCGCCGTAGAGTGGATGGCGCAAGCCTGCGGCGTGCAGGTTGGCGTGGAAGCCAGGGAAAGCGGCGGCGCGGTCCGCCTGGGCCTGCTGCTGGGCACGCGCGACTTCCGCGCCTCCGTCGCGTGGTTCGCCGTCGGCGAACGGCTGGAGGTGTCGGTCGCGCCGGTCTTCCGGGATGAGACCATGGGGTCTTTCGACTGCGTGGTGACGCGCACGGGCACGGGGGAGGAACTGGCGAAGGCGCAGCTCACCGTCTACCAGCCCGAGGACACGGCCGCGCTGCTCGCCAGCCAGGGTGTCCAGGTTCAGGGGGTACAGGGCACACGATGAAGAGAACGATCCTGGTCACGGGGGCCAGCAAGGGCATCGGCCGCGCGGTCGCGGAACGGCTGGCCGCCGACGGCTTCGCGGTGGCGGTGCATTACGGCCGCGACGCGGCCGGCGGCGAGGCGACGCTGGCGGGCATCCGCGCGGCCGGCGGCGAGGGCCGCCTGCTGAGCTTCGACATCGCCGACCGCGACGCCGCGCGCACCGCGCTGGAGGCCGACATGGAAGCGTTCGGGCCCTACTGGGGCGCGGTGCTGAACGCCGGGATCGCCCGTGACGCCGCCTTCCCGGCCATGGCGGACGACGAGTGGGACTCGGTCCTGCACACCAACCTCGACGGCTTCTACAACGTGCTGAAGCCCCTGGTGATGCCGATGGTCTCGGCCCGCAAGGGCGGGCGGATCGTGACGCTGTCGTCGGTGTCCGGGCTGATCGGCAACCGGGGCCAAGTCAACTACAGCGCCGCCAAGGCCGGCATCATCGGCGCCACCAAGGCGCTGGCGATCGAGCTGGCGAAGCGGAACATCACGGTGAACTGCGTGGCGCCCGGCATCATCGAGACGCAGATGACGGACGGGCTGCCCATGGAGGAAGCCCTGAAGCTGGTGCCCATGCGCCGCGTCGGCAAGCCGGAGGAGGTGGCGGCGGTGGTGTCCTTCCTGTGCTCGGACGGGGCGGCGTACGTGACGCGGCAGGTGATCGCGGTGAACGGGGGTATGGTCTGATGCGCAGGGTCGTCGTCACGGGCATGGGCGGGGTGAGCGCGCTGGGCGAGGACTGGCCCACCATCCGCGCCCGCATGGAGAAGGGCGAGACCGCCGTGCGCACCATGCACGAGTGGGACCGCTTCCACGGAATCAACACGCGCCTCGCCGCCCCGGTGCTGGGCTTCTCGGTGGACGACCGCTACCCGCGCAAGAAGACGCGGACGATGGGGCCGGTCTCGAAGATGGCCGTCTACGCCACCGAGCGGGCGCTGAACGACGCGGCGCTGCTGAACGATCCGTTCGTGAAGAGCGGGCGCGTCGGCATCGCCTACGGCTCGTCGTTCGGCAGCCCGGCGCCGGTGATCGCCTTCGCCGAGCTGATGACCCAGGGGGCGTCCAAGACGCTCAACGCCACCAGCTACATCCAGATGATGAGCCACACGGCGGCGGTGAACATCGGGCTGTACTACGGCGTGACCGGCCGCGTCATCCCGACCAGCAGCGCCTGCACCTCCGGCAGCCAGGCCATCGGCTACGCCTACGAGGCGATCAAGTGGGGCAAGGCCGACGCCATGATCGCCGGCGGCGCCGACGAGCTGGACGTGACCGAATCGGCGGTATTCGACACGCTGTTCGCCACCTCCACCCGCAACGACCGCCCGCACACCAGCCCGCGCCCCTACGACCGCGACCGCGACGGCCTCGTGATCGGCGAGGGTGCCACCACCCTGATCCTGGAGGAGCGCGAGCGCGCGATCGCCCGCGGCGCCACCATCCACGCCGAGGTGGTCGGCTTCGCCTGCAACTCCGACGGCAACCACGTCACCCAGCCGCAGGCCGAGACCATGGAGATCGCCCTGCGCATGGCGCTGGAGGACGCGGGGCTGCAACCGGACGCCATCGGCTTCGTCAACGGCCACGGCACCGCGACGGAATGGGGCGACATCGCCGAGACGGCGGCGACCCGCGCCGTGTTCGGCAGCCGCGCACCGATCCACTCGCTGAAGAGCTACTTCGGCCACTCGCTGGGCGCCTGCGGCGCCCTGGAGGCGTGGCTGGGCATCGAGATGATGCGCCAGGGCTGGTTCGCCCACACCGCCAACCTGGAGAACGTGGACGAACGCTGCGCCGAGCTGGACTACGTCATGGGCGAGGGGCGGCGCATCGAGACGGAGTTCCTCATGTCCAACAACTTCGCCTTCGGGGGAATCAACACCTCGCTGGTGTTCCGGCGGGTGTAGGCGGCGGCCGCCTACTCCGCCGCCTCGGCTTGCGCCTCCGGGATCCCCGTCACCCCAGGAATCCCGGTGATCAGGTTCGCCGCGCACACGCCGGAGATCACCACGGCCTCCACGCCGGGACCGCTCTGGCAGCCGGCGCCGACCAGCATCAGCCCCGGCAGCGGCGTCTTGGTGGGCGGGCACCATTGGCCGCGGGCGGCGCCGTAGATGGCGCCGTTGTCGGCGAGCGCGTAGCGCGTGAAGGTCGTCGGGCTCGCCGTCTGGCGGTACAGGATGCGGCCCCGCAGCCCGGGGATCACGCCCTCCGCCGCGGCGACCAGACGGTCGGCGAAGGCCTCCTTGCGCGCGCGGTTGACGGCCGTGCCGGCGGCGAACCACTCCGCGGCCTCCGGTTCGGGGCGCAGGCAGAGCATGGTGACGGCGGCGTGCCCCTCCGGGGCGAGGGAGGCGTCGATGGCGCTCGGATTGCCGATGCCGAAATGCAGGCCCCCGGCGCCGACGAACACGCGGGCGGGCAGGTCCGGCACGCCCTCCACGGCGAGGCTGACCAGCACCGCCGTCGGGCCGCGCTTCAGTCCCTTCACGCGCTGGGCGTAGCGCCTGGGCAGCAGCGCCGGGTCGACCAGCCGGGTCAGCGTGCCGACGACGTCGGAGTTGGCGAGCACCAGCGGCGCCCGGTGCACCACGCCGCCGGCGGTGACGATTCCGGCGGCGCGGCCGTCCTCGGTCAGGACGCGTTCGGCACGGGTGCGCAGGCAGACCGCGCCGCCCTTCTCCCGGATCACCGCGCACAGCAGCTCCGCCAGCCGCTGCGAGCCTCCGGCCGGGTACCAGCCGCCCTCCAGGTAGTACCCGAACAGCGGCGCCATCTCGCGCACCGACAGCAGCTCGGGACGGTCGGTGACGTACTCGCTGATGGTGGTCAGCAGGGCCTTGAGCCGCGGGTCGTCCACGTACCCGTCCAGCATCTCGGCGTAGGGGCGGTGCATCCAGCGCCAGGCGTGCGGGCGGCGGGCGGTCCAGGCCTGCATGGCCTCCAGCGTGGCGGGCGGCATCGGCACGCCCCCGGTGTCGTCCACGTCGGCGTAGAGATCGGCGTAGACGCGTTCCATCTCCGCGAAGAAGGCGGCGATGCCCGGAGCTTGGTGCGGGAACAGGACCTGGAGACGCGTCACCAGATCCGCCGGACGGTCCGGCACGTCCAGGCACAGGCCGTCCTGCACATAGCGGTGGCGGACCCGACGCCAGTCCAGCCGCGGAGCCGCGCCCAGGCCGTCCAGCAGCCGCCGCAGCGGCCCGCGCGGGCCCAGCCCGCTGAAATCCTGCACCCCGGCGTCGAAGACGTACCGCCCCACCGCGCCGTCGCGCCCGCGCACCTTGCGCAGCCATGAGGAGCAGTACCCCCCCGGCCGGTCGTGCGCCTCCACCACCAGCACCTTCAGCCCGCGCGCCGCCAGCGTCGCCGCCGCCGACAGCCCGCCGATCCCGGCACCGAGCACCACCGCGTGGTGCTCATGCTCTCCGGACGGCCAGCGGCCGAACTCCGGGACCGGCCACGCCGAGGGCTCGCGGGAAGGGGATCGATGCGTCATTCGGGGGAAAGGCTCGGGACGGCGGGTGACGTGCAGAGCACTTTATATGCATCGGCCCGCACGATGCCAGCCCAGGCTGTGCATGGACCGGTGGCTTCGCTTTACGGGCGGCCGGTCTTCGGCTCGGCCCAGAAGTCGAAGAAGTTGTACCATTGCATCGGATCGCGCAGGCAATGGTGCTCGAGCCGCCGGGCGTAGCGCGCGGCGAGCTCGGTCAGCGCGGCGTCCTTGCCGCGGCGGGGCAGGTCGATGCGCTCGGCGAAGGGTTCGAAGGTCACGCGGTGCCCCTCGCCCTCGCGCAGGCAGAACATCAGGTAGACCGGGCAGCCCATCAACGCCGCCAGCACGTAGGGCCCCTGCGAGAACGCGGCGTCCTGCCCCAGGAACGGCACCATGCTGACCCGGCCGTTGAACTCCACCGGCGTGCGGTCGCCGGCGATGGCGATCCACTCGCCGCTCTCCACGCGCTCCTTGAGGTCGATGGCCGTCTCGGGGCCGACGTCGGTGACCTGGATGGTGTGGTCCGCGGCGTCGGGGCGGACGGAACGGATCAGGCGGTTGTAGCGGACGGCGTGCCGCGTGTGCAGCAGCACGTTGATGTCCTTCTCGAACCGCATCGCCAGCCGGGCGCGCGACAGCTCGGCGTTGCCGAGGTGCGAGACGATCAGCAGCGCGCCCCGTCCCTCGGCCGCGAGGCGGTGCAAGGGCTCCGCGCCGTCCACGGCGATGGGGCCGGTGCGCTCCGGGTCGGCCCAGGCGATGAAGGTGTCCAGCGCCTTCGCGGCGAAGCTCATGTAATGGCGTAGCCCGTCCCGCCAGGACGGGGCCGGCAGGCCCTGCACCGCCTGCGCCCGCGCCAGGAAGCCCAGCGAGTGCCGCCGCCCCGCGGAGTTGCTCAGGTAAAAGTAGGCGACGACCGGCCACAGAAGCGCGATGCAACCCGGCCGGCCGAGCAGCCGGTAGACGAGCGTCACCAGCCGCATGCCCCACCACGCCCCGCGCTCGCCCATGCTCGCCCAATGCCCGCCGCCATCGAGCTTGGGCGGCCGGTTGCGCAGCACCGAGGGCAGGCGCAGCAGCATGGTCAGCACGAGGCGCGTGTGCATGCGCGTCAGCAGCACGTTGTCGCGCAGAAGGTTGAAGTTGGAGGTGTTGCCCTCGGGATAGACGACCCGCACGGGGATGTGGATCAGCGGAACGCCGCGCCAGAACAGGCGCACGACGATTTCCGGATCGAAGTCCATCCGCGTTCCGACCCGCTCGCCGTCCAGCACGGCGATGGTGGAGGCCAGCGGATAGACGCGGAAGCCGCACATGCTGTCCTTCACGCGCAGCGACAGCGTCTCCACCCAGATCCACACGTGAGTGGCCCAGCGCGCGATCAGGCGCGAGCGCGGGACGGACCGGTCGTAGACCGGGCGGCCGCTGACCAGCGCCTCGGGGTGCGCCGTGGCGGTGGACAGGAGGTCGGCGACGGCGCCCAGGTCGTGCTGGCCGTCGGCGTCCACCTGCACGGCGTGGGTGAAGCCGCGTTCGTGGGCACGCCGCAGGCCGGCCATGACGGCGCCGCCCTTGCCCCGGTTCACCTCCAGCCGCAGCACCTCGACCCCGTCCGCGGGCGCGTGCAAGGCCGCGATGGCGGTACGGGCAGGCTCGCCGCTGGCGTCATCGACGATGATGACCGCCAGCCCGTGGCCCCGCAGCGCCGCGACGATGCCGCCGAGCACCGCGTGGTGGTTGTGGCTGGGAATGACGGCGCAGGCCTGGATGCTCATGCCCTCTCCAGGGGAGCTTGCCGGTCGGAGAGGCGCCCTCCTACCCCACACCCCGGAGCAGCGTCAAGCCGTCGGACTCAGGGGCGCGTCCCGATCTGATCGAGCTTCGCCGCAATGTCGCGTTCGAGGTTCCCGACCCAGCGGTTGTAAGCGCGCTCCACCCCGTCGTCGCGGCGCTCCATGTTCTTGGCGCTGACGTACTGGATTCGGTAGGTCTGGTTCGAGAACAGCACATCGGCCTCCGCCACCCACGGCCACTTGGAGTAGGTGGCGCGGACCTGCCCGTCCGACACGTGCCGGAAATGCCAGCCGCGCCGGGCCCCGGCCTCGACGATGGCCGCCTCGATGGCGGTCAGCGGCAGCACCCGTGCGCCGGGCGGCACCGTGTGCTCCTGGGTGGTCGAGATCGGCTTGGTCTGGCAGGCGGCCAGGAGCAGGACGGCGGCGACCGCCAGGATGTTGCGCACGAAACCTATCCCTCTTGGTGTATCGCGGAGCCCTCATACTCCCTTTTCGCGAAGCGCCGGTCAACGGCCACGCTCGCGTTTGTGGATGGCGGGGCGCTTTCGTCGCCCCGGCCCTCCGATCCCGTCAGACGGTTGCTGCGTGAGTCCCCAGCGCGAGGAGGTTCGCGTCAGGCCGCGGCGGCAACGTGGGCGGCCAGCACACGGTCATCGTAGCTGTAGGCCAAGGCCCGGAGCGCCGCTGCGCCGTCGCCATGGAACGAGGGTCCGTGCATGAGCGCAAGCGTGCGCGGTGCAAGGTCGGCAAGGCGGCGGATCGTGGCGCCCATGCCGGGGTTCAGGTTGGAGTAGCGGAACATCTCCTCGGCGGCGACCGCCGGCCCGACGATATCCCCCTCGGTCAGCGCCGGCCCGTCGCCGAGCTGGGTGAACAGGTCGCCGCACAGCAGCGTGCCGGATCCCTCCTCATACAGCAGGCCGGCCTCCCAGCCGTGCGGGACGTGGGGGGTGTCGAGGTAGCGGACGCGCTTTCCCATGCCGAGGTCGATGGCTTCGCCGTCCTGCACCATGCGCGGCGCGCGGTCAGCCATGTCGTTCAGCGAAACCAAGCACGCGGTCTGCCCGTGCACCACCTCGGCGTGCGGCGCCAGCGCCAGCCAGTCGTTCATTGCGCCGCACTCGTCCGCCTCATAGTGGCCGAACGCGATCCAGCGCAGCTGCTCCGGCGGCATCAGGCGAGCGACCGCAGCGCGCACCAGCGGGAACATCGCCCGCGGGCCGGTGTGGAACAGCAGGGGTTCCTCGGCGAGGACGAGGAACTGGTTGAAGGTGAACCCGGCGGGCGGCGCGATCTCCGGCACGAACATCGAGAGCCGGTAGATGCCGTCGGCGATTTCACGGACCTTGGTCTCCATGGTGTCCTCCCTGCGGCGGTGTCGTTGGTGCCGCCCGATTTGACAGAACACGACCGTGCACTTAAAATGAGGGGACGTCAATGTTGAGAGCACGGCAATGTGCAGCGAAAAAGGATGAGCCGTCCCTATACGATGAAGCGCCGGGCCGAGCAGCAGGCGGAGACCCGCCGGCGCATCGTGGAAGCCGCGGTCGAACTGCACGGCAGCGTCGGGCCGGCGCGCACCAACACCAGCATGGTGGCGGAACGGGCGGGCGTTCAGAGGCATACCCTCTATGCCCATTTCCCCGACGAGCGGAGCCTGCTGCTCGCGTGCTCGGGCTTGGTGGCGGAACGCGATCCGTTGCCGGACGCCGAGCCTTGGCGGGGCATTGCGGACCGCTGCGAACGGCTGCGCACGGGACTGCGGGCGCTGTATGGCTGGTACGGGCGCAACGCGGATCTGGCGGGATGCGTGCTGCGGGACGTGGAGCATCACGCACTGACGAGGGAGATCGCCGAACTGCGGATTGCCCCGCACATGCGGGCCTGCCATGAGGTGCTGGGTGATGGGTTGAGCCCGAGCCAGCAGGCGATGCTGGGACTGATGCTCAGCTATTTTACGTGGCGGACGCTGGTGCGCGAAGGCGGGCTGGAACAGGACGCCGCCGTGGCTTTGGCAGCTCACGCCATCGCCGGCGCGGGATGAGGCGGAGCAAAGCCGGCCGTTCATTGCCATGCATCGGCTGGAGTGCGCTTGGACCGGCCGGTCTTCCGGCTCGTTGCAGAGGTTGTTCGCGCCTCCGGGTGATGCGGCCTTAACCTGGATAAACGACGGCGTTGGTGGCGGGCGCTACCTCTGCGGCCACAACGATGTTCAGGAGGGTCCGACCATGACCGCCAGAGGTCGCGCTGTTCCCGTCCACCCGCGGACCGGGCCGGAACCGAACGGATCCAGGGTTCCGGAATCGGCCGACGACATGGCGATCGGGCATCTCACACCCGACGCCGACCAGATCGAGTATCCGGAAGCCCATGAACTGCTGGTGGAACTGCCCGGCCTCGCAGCGCCGGACATCGACGTCGGGCTGACCGAACGGGAGGTGATCGTCGCCGCCGTCAAGCCGGATCCGGAAATGACGAGTTGCACCGCGGTGGCCCGCCACCTGATGGAGCGGCGGTACGGCGCGATCCAGCGCGCATTCGCGCTGCCACCCGACATCGACCGGAGCGCGATCCGGGCATCGGTCGAGGACGGGGTGCTGACGATCGTGCTGCCGAAAGCGCGGCGCGGAGTCTAACCCGGCACCATTGGCGGTCACGTCGACCGCCGATGGTGCCGTTTTCCCGATGGTGCCGGGCGGTCAAGTCTTGGCGACCTCGATGGTGCGCTTGTTCGGCGCGCTCGGCGCGGTCTTCGGCAGCGCGATGGTGAGCACGCCGTTCTTCATGGCGGCCGTGATGCCGTCCGCCTTCACGTTGGCCGGCAGCCGGAACGAGCGCGCGCACATCCCGTAGCGGCGTTCCGAGAAGGTGCGGTTCTTGCCCTTCTCCTCCTTTTCCTCCTTCTTCTCGGCCTTGATGGTCAAAACGTCGTCCTGCACGCTGACTTCGACGTCCGTCCCGTCCATGCCCGGGATCTCCAGGGTGATCCGGTACTCGCTCTCCCGCTCGTCCACCTCCGCCGGGGGAATGATCGCCTCGACATCGGCGTCGCTGCGCAGCAGCGGCTCCAGGTCGAACATCGGGCGGCGGCTCCACGGCAGGCGGAACATGGACGACGCCTCGTCGAACAGGCGGTCGAACTCATCGCGCAGCGCCAGCAGCGGGTGGCGGTTGCGCTCGGCCAGTTCCCTGGCGGCCGCGCCGGTGGACTTGACGTCCTGCGTCGGCTTCTCGGTGATGGTCGTGTCGGCCATGGCATCCTCCTGGGCTTTGCCGGTGATACGACGGCTTTATGCCCCCGGAGCGGCGGTCGGACTTTAATCTGGATTAACGCTGGCGGCGCTTCTTCGGGACACTCTGGGCGCAAGCGTTCCGCACCCCGGAGGCCGTCATGGTCAAGCACATCTTGGTTCCCCTCGACGGCACGTCATCGGACGAACGCGCGTTGGCGGCGCCCTTCGATCTCGCCGGCCTCTTCACCGCGCATGTCGATCTCCTGCACACCCACCCCGACCCCCGCGAGATGATCCTGGGCGGGGCCACGCGCCACAGGCTGGGCACGCCGCTCGCCTGCTCGGTCGTCCTGGCCCATTGAGCACGGCGGAGGCGGCCATGGCACGGGACGAACTGGCGCTGTTCGACCTCGATCCCGATTGGGCGCAGGGGCGGAGGATCGCCGAGCGCCTCGAACTTCCGCTTTGCCCGTTCGAGGAGCGGACCTTCGAGGACGGCGAGTTGAAGATCCGGCCGCTGGTCGGCGTGCGGGACAAGGACGTCTTCGTCGTCCAGTCGTTGCACGGCAGCCCGCACCGCAGCGTGCACGACCGGCTGTTCCGGTTGCTGATCTTCGTCGGCGCGCTCAGGGATTGCTCGGCACGGCGGGTGACGGTCGTCGCTCCCTACCTCGCTTACGCGCGCAAGGACCGCCGCACGAAGCCCCGCGACCCGGTGACCACGCGCATCATGGCGGCGCTGTTCGAGGCGGTCGGCACCGACCGCGTGGTGACCATGGACGTCCACAATCTGGCCGCGTTCGAGAACGCCTTCCGCTGCCGGACGGAGAACCTAGAGGCGCGGCCGCTGTTCGTGCGCCACGTCGCCCCGCTGATCGGCGACGAGCTGGTGTGCGTGGTGTCGCCGGACATCGGCGGCGTGAAGCGGGCAGAACGGTTCCACGCCTCGCTGTCGCGGGCCCTGGGCCGCGAGGTCGGCATGGCCTTCCTAAACAAGACGCGCAGCGCCGGCGTGGTCGGCGGGGGAACCCTGGTGGGCGACGTGGCCAGCCGGACGGTGATCGTGCTGGACGACCTCGTCAGCACCGGAACGACCCTTCTGCACGCCGGCGAGGCGTGCCGCCAGCAGGGAGCGCGGCGGGTCTTTGCCCTGGCGACACACGGCGTGTTCGCTCCCGGCGCTGCGCACCTTCTGGCCGCGCCGGCGTTCGAGCGGATCGTCGTCACCGACACGCTGGCGCCGTTCCGGTTGCCGGAGGACGTCCTCGCCCGGCGCCTCGACGTCCTGGACATCGCGCCGCTGTTGGCGGAGGCCATCGCGCGCCTGCACGCCGGCGGCTCGATCAGCGACCTGCTGGCCGACTGAGGGCGGGCGGCGACAGACGCTCGCCGTAATGCACGGCGAGGATCAGGTAGCTTCGCATCCGCGCCAGCCAGTGCGGACGGCGTTCATCCGCCTCGTCGAGCCGGCGGGCGGCCAGCCGTGCGCGGAGCCCCGCCCGGAAGCTGCGGTAAAAGTCGAGCACCGGTGCCGGTGGCGCATCGGCGGTCGCCGTGCGATAGACGTCGAGAACCACATCCCCGATCCATGGCGCTCCGAGCCTCTCGCATTCGAGCCCGAAGTAGGCGAGTTCGTCCGCGGGGTCGAGGAGACGGAGGCCGCGATTGAATTCCAGGCAGTCGATGATGATGGGCTCGTTGTCGAGGAAGATGTGCTCGGGCCGGAGATCGCCGTGCGCCTCGACGACGCGTCCTGATCGCGCCCGCTCCTCCAGAAGCCCGCCATGCGCCGCGAGGCCGGCGCGCTGTGCGGTCGCCGCCGCGTCGGCGAGGGCCGCCAGTGCAGGCGCTCGGTCCGCGACCTCCTGGAGGTTGGCGTCGATCTCGGGCGCGAAACCGTGCCGGTAGCGCTCCGGATCGCTGTCCAGTCGCGGGGCGCTTGCGTAGAACCGTGCCAGCACCTGCCCCAACCGGATGGCGTGCGAGCCGTGCACGCCGTGGGTCCGGATCGCCTCGTCGAGCCGCAGCCGCGTGGGCAGGCGTACCATCTGCACAAGCCAATCCACTTGGTGTCCCGTGCCGCCGAGGTGAAGCCGGCCGTCGTCGCGCATGACCAGCGGCACGACGTCCAGGTAGATGTTCGGGGCGAGGCGGCGGTTCAGGCGCACCTCCGCCTCGCAGTCCGCCTTGCGGGCATCGACAGTCGAGAAGTCGAGCACCGGCGTGCGCACGGGCTTCTTGAGCTTGTAGGCGTGCCGGTCGGTCAGGAACACCCAGGACATGTGCGTCTGCACGGCGTCGACGCCGATCGGGCGCTCCGGATAGGACTCGGGGCGCTGAAGGAACGCCACCTTGTCGGCGAGCGGCAGGCCACCTTCGACGTCGTTCGAGTGGAAGGCCGCCGGACCGGTCATGTACGCCCGCCGGGCATCAGTGGACGGGTTCCGGCTCGTGCTGCACGGGGGTGCCCAGCTCGCGGAAATGGAAGAGGGCCCACGCCCGCTGGCCGTTGTAGTCCAGCACGCGCAGGTCGTCCGCCTGTCGCAGATCCTGGCAAACCTTGTCGAAATGTCCGCCGTACCGCTCCTTCGCCAATGACAGGGGGATCTCGTAGGCAAGGAATTTCTCGATGCCCTTGCCCGCCAGGGTCCTGAGGAGGGGGCGCTCCTCCACGCTGTCGTAGGAGGTCAGGACGACCAGCGGGCCACTGCCGGTGATCAGAAAGAACACGCGCATGATCCACCTCGCGGCGTCGTAAAGGCCGGCGAAGGCCGGCCGGCGCCCGATCATGGCACCCCGGCTGTTCGCGGCATTAACCGAGATTAAGCGGGGCGGACCACGGTCGCCGTATCCTGGTTCGAGACCGCGCACCAGGAGCGAGGGAGGCCGCCATGGCCAACGCCCACCACATCCGCTGGTTCTCCGAACTCGGACGCGACGACGTGTCCCTGGTCGGCGGCAAGAACGCGTCCCTTGGCGAGCTGTACCGGCATCTGGCCGGGGCCGGTGTGGCCGTTCCGAATGGGTTCGCCCTCACGGCCGAGGCGTTCCGCGACGCGCTCGACGCGGCGGGCTCCTGGGATGAACTGCACGGCCTGCTCGACGGGCTGGGGAAAGAGGACGTCGGGCGTCTGTCCCGCGCCGCCGCCCGCGCCCGCGAGATCGTGTACAGCGCCGGCATCACCCCGTCGGCCGAGGCGGAACTGCGCGACGCCTATCGGGCGCTGCGCGACGAGTACGGCCCCGACCTCACCGTCGCCGTGCGCAGTTCGGCCACCGCCGAGGACCTGCCCACCGCCAGCTTTGCCGGGCAGCATGAGACCTACCTGAACGTCGTCGGCGAGGCGATGCTGGTGGACGCCGTCCGGCGCTGCCAGGCTTCTCTGTTCACCGACCGTGCCATCGCCTACCGCATCGACCAGGGGTTCGAGCACTTCAAGGTCGCGCTGTCGGTGGGCGTGCAGAAGATGGTGCGCGCCGACCTCGCGGCGGCCGGCGTGATGTTCTCCATCGACACGGAGACCGGCTTCCGGGAGGCGGTGTTCATCACCGGCGCGGTCGGGTTGGGCGAGACGGTGGTTCAGGGCTCCGTCGACCCTGACGAGTTCTACGTCCACAAACCCACCTTCCGGCGCGGCCACCGCGCCGTGCTGCGCCGGCGCCTCGGCGACAAGCAGGTGAAGATGGTCTACCGGCCGGGCCACAGCCGCGACACCACGCGGGTGATTCCGACCCCCGATGCGGAGCGCGAGGTCTTCTGCCTGACGGACGAGGAGGTGTTGCGGCTGGCCGGCTATGCCATCGCCATCGAAGACCATTACGGCCAACCCATGGACATGGAATGGGCGAAGGACGGCCTGGACGGGCGCCTGTATATCATCCAGGCCCGCCCGGAAACCGTCGCATCGCGCCGCAGCGCGCTGGAACTGGAAACCTTCGTGCCGGAAGGCAGGGGTGTGCTGCTGATCACCGGACGCGCGGTGGGTGCCCGTATGGCCAGCGGGCCGGTGCGGATCGTGAAAGGCGCGCACAACCTCGCGGCCTTCCGGCCGGGCGAGGTGCTGGTCGCCGACACCACGACACCCGACTGGGAGCCGGTGATGAAGACCGCGGCGGCCATCATCACCAACCGCGGCGGCCGCACCTGTCACGCCGCCATCGTGGCTCGCGAACTCGGCATTCCCGCCGTCGTCGGTGCGGAAAACGCCACGACGGTGCTGCGCGACGGGAGGACCGTCACCGTGTCCTGCGCCGAGGGCGATACCGGCAAGGTCTACGACGGTGCGCTGCCGTTCCGGGTGGAGCGTATCGACCTGGGCAGTCTGCCGCGGCCGCAGACCCGCATCATGGTCAACCTCGGCAACCCGGACCAGGCCTTCCAGACGGCCGCGCTGCCGGTGGACGGCGTCGGGCTGGCGCGCATGGAATTCATCATCAGCGAATCCATCAAAGTCCATCCCATGGCGCTGCTGCATCCGGAACGGGTCGGCGACCCGGTGGAACGCGAGCGCATCGCGTCGTTGACGCGCCACTGCCTGAGCGGTCCCGCCTATTTCGAGCAGCACCTGTCCGAGGGCATCGGCACCATTGCCGCCGCCTTCCATCCGCGGCCGGTGATCGTCCGGCTGTCGGACTTCAAGACCAATGAGTACGCCGCGCTCCTCGGCGGGCGCTGGTTCGAACCGGCGGAAGAGAACCCGATGCTGGGCTTCCGCGGTGCGGCGCGCTACGCGCACCCGGCGTACGAGGAAGGCTTCGCGCTGGAGTGCCGGGCGTTGGCGCGCGTGCGGGGGACCATGGGGCTCGATAATGTGAAGGTCATGGTTCCTTTCTGCCGCCGCACCCAAGAAGCGGAGCGCGTGCTGGAGGCCATGGCACGCCACGGCCTGGAGCGCGGACGGGACGGGTTGGAGGTCTACGTGATGTGCGAGATCCCCAACAACGTGCTGCTGATCGACGAGTTCGCCCGCCTGTTCGACGGCTTCTCCATCGGATCCAACGACCTCACCCAACTGACGCTTGGCGTGGATCGCGACAGCCCGCTGGTCGCCTTCGACTTCGACGAGCGGGACCCGGGCGTCCTCGCCTTCCTGCGCCATGCGGTCGAGGGTGCCAAGCGCAACGGACGCCCGTGCGGCATCTGCGGGCAGGCACCGTCGGACTACCCGGAGATGGCGGAGTTCCTGGTGCGACTCGGCATCGACTCGATCAGCCTGACGCCGGACAGCGTGTTGCGCACGCTGCGCACCGTGGTGGAGCTGGAACGGAGTCTCGGCCGGCCGCCGCGGACCGCTTCCTAACGAAGAGGGAAGAACGCCATGAAGCACGTCGTCGTCTTCGCCCACCCGCGTTCCGGCAGCTTCATCCGGCAGGCGGCGGGCGCCTATGTGGACGAGTTGGAACGGTGTGGGCATGCGGTGGAGGTGCGCGATCTCTACACCATGCGCTTCAACCCCGTGCTTTTGGCCGAGGAGTTGGCCGGCGAGGGGCCGTTGCCCGAGGACGTCCGGCTCGAGCAGGCGCTGATCGAGGCCGCCCAGGGGATCACCTTCCTGTTCCCGATCTGGTGGGCGTCCATGCCAGCGATGCTCAAGGGCTATGTGGACCGCGTGTTCACGTACGGCTTCGCCTGGGAGATGCGCGACGACCGCGCGGAGGGGAAGCTGCACGGGCGCAGGGGCGTGTTCATCACCTCCTCCGGCGCGCCCATGGACTATCTGCGCACGAGCGGAGAGTTGCAGGCGTTCACCGTCACCCAGGACGACGCGATCATGGGCCTGTGCGGGATCCGTGTGGCCGAGCACCTGCACTTCGACGACATGGGGCCGCACGCCACGGCGGACCACATCGACGCGTGCATCGCGCGCGTGCGCCGCTGCGTGCGCGACCACTTCTGACGCACGCGGCGGATCGTGCCGGGCGGCGGTGCTTCCGCGCCGTGGCCTACGCAGGAGCCGTGACGATGCGCCCCGCGTTCGCATCGCCGGCGCGGCTCACGGCAACGCCCGCCTTGCGCCGTGCCCGGCAGGGAGCGGGGCACTCACCGATGCCGCTCCGCACGACCGCGGACATCTGGAGGTTTGCGGACAACGCGCGCTGCCTCAGCGGGCATCGCTCCAGAAGCTTCTGAAGCTCACCCAGGATCACTTCTGGCGTGGCCGGCTTGCTCAGATACTGGCATCCCAATCCACGGATGAAGTCCCGGGCCTCCCTGGAGGTGTCGCCCGTCAGGACCAGCACGGACAGGTTCGGGTAGCGAAGCCTCAGCATGGCCACGCACTCCCCACCACCGACGCTGGACTTCAGGTTCCAGTCGACGACCGCAAGGCACGGCGGGTCGGTCAGTTCATCGAGGAGTTCCGGGAGGACGGTGGGCAACGGCAGGCATTGCATGCCCTTGCTGCCCAGCAGCAGTGCAAGGGAGTGTCGGCAAAGAAAATCGTCGTCTATGACAACAACGCCGCACTGTGCAACAAGTCCATCCACCATGCTTTCAATCCCCCGAGTTACGCGCGGATTGCGCGTCATGACTGGGAAGGAGAGGATTTCGCGCGGTTATCGATTCTTCTGCCTGCCGGATCGCAGGGAGGCGACATGACGTGCCTTTTACGCACAGGATTTGCCGAAAGACGTTCTCGAACTCGGAGGCGCAATATCCTGATGAGGAGAGTTAAACAAACAAGCGCGCCTGTGTACATGCGTAAGCATGCGTAGGTAGGGCTACCGAAGCGCAGCGGATGACGAGGCCATGCACCGCCTCCTTCCGACCGGAGGGGCGATGAGGATCCGGAGGGTTCATGTTGAAGGGGTGCTGCCGGATGACATCCGCTGCACACCAGCCGCGATCGCCAGCCGGATGAGGTTCGGCACCCCGGAAACGTGGAGACGGGCGGCGATGTTGGCGCGGTGGGCGTCGACGGTTCTGGGGCTGATCCCCAGGTTGAACGCGATGAGCTTCGTCGGCAGCCCGGCGACGATGCCCTGGAGGACTTCGTGCTCCCGATTGGTGAGATCGGTCAGACGCTCGCGGAACACCGCGAGCTCCGGATCGTCCGGTGTCGCGGTGCGGGCGAGCGCCATGTCGATGGCGGACAGCAAGGTCCGGTGCTCAAAGGGCTTTTCGACGAAATCGACGGCGCCGGCCTTCATGGCGCGCACCGCCAGGGGCACGCTGGCGCGCGCGGTCATGAGCACCAGCGGAATGGCGATGCCGCGCTCCTTGAGCACCTGCTGGAGGGCGAGCCCGTCGAGGCCGGGCATCGACACATCGACCAGCGCGCAACCCGACGGATCGCTGTCGATGGCGTCGAGAAAACTTGCGCCGTCCGGGTGCTCGGCCACCGCATAGCCGTCCGCCTCGAGCAGCAGCGCGACCGACTCGCGGAAGGGTGTGTCGTCGTCCACGACGTGAACCAGAGGCCTAGACATCGGCATGCCTCTTCGCAACGGGAACCGTCAGCCGGAAGACGGCGCCAACAGCATTGGTGTCCGTCCACAGCCGTCCGCCGTGCGCTTCGACGATTGCGCGGCTGGTCGACAGGCCCAGCCCCGTGCCATCGGGCTTCGTGGTGGAAAAGGGGGAGAACAACCGCGGCCGGATCTCTTCGGCAATCCCGGGACCACTGTCGGCGACGGCGATTTCGATCATGGACTCGTCGGGTTGCGCCGCGACGGAGATTTCGATCTCCTTGTCTGGCGCGTTCGCAACGGCTTCGGCGGCGTTGCGGATCAGGTTCACCAGGACTTGCTGGATCTGAACCCGGTCGATGAGCGCCGGTTCAAGGCATTCGGGAACCGAAACGCTGATCCGCAGGCCGTCGCGCAGGTCCCCCGGCAACGCGAGGGTGCAGGCCTCGTCGAGAAGCGGAGCAACGCGCTCGGACCGCAACTCGAGTTCACGCTTGGCGGCAAAGGCGCGGACCTTGCGCATCGTCGTCAGTGCGCGGGCCAGCTGTTCGCGCGCACGGCCGATGACCGTTCCAAGCTTGTCGTCTCCGGCCACCGCCTGCGCGAATTGGAGATAATTCGACGCCGCGCCGATGGGCTGGTTGACCTCATGGGCGATGGTCGTCGCCACGGCACCGATGAGGCTCAGGCGTGCCGCGTGCAGCATGGCCATTCTCGCCTGGAGGGCTTCGGCCACCGCCCGCCGGCTGCCGGTGACGTCCTGTAGCACGCCGACGATCCGCCGGCCGGAGCCTTGAAAGACCTGCAGTTTCGCATGGAACCACCGGATCTGGCCATCGGGCCGATTGACGCGGCAGTCGAACGCCGCCTCGTTCTGCCCGTCGGGCGCCAGCACCGCCCCCATCCCCGCCGCGACCCGCGCGCGGTCATCTGCGTGGCAGAGCGCGAGAAGCCGCTCGTATGTCAGTCCGGCGTCGCGGGAAACCCCGAGAAGGTCGTACAACTCGGGCAGCCACGTCCATCGGCCGGTCGCCGGATCCACCTCGAAGGTGCCGAAGCCGGCGACCTGCGCACCCAACCGGATGCGCTCCTCACTTTGTCGCAGCGCCTCCTCGGCCTCCTTCCGGGCGGTGATGACCTCGGCGAACAGGAGGGCGCCGCCGACCGCGCCCGCGGAGTCGTACCAGGGCTCCATGCGCCAGCTGACCCAATCGACCCCGCCGTCGGCACGCCAATAGCGCTCCGCTTCGCATTGGGCCGTCTCGCCGGAGAGCACCCGTGCGTGCACATCGCGCCACGGCTGCGGCACATCGGGAAACACCTCGTAATGCGACCGGCCGATCAGATCGGACGTGCTCGCTGCATCGACTCTGTGATCGGTGATGAAGCGGCGGGACGCCGACAGATACCGCATGTTCTGATCGAACATGACGATGCCGGCGGGGGCGTTCTCGATGAAATGCGCCAGTCTGCCTTCGCTCTCCCGGATGTGTGATGCCGCCTGCCGGGCTTGCGCCTCGCTCGCTATCAAGGCCGCCGTGCGGGCCTGCACCAGATCGGAGGTGACCTGAAGCGCGGTGCTCACCGCTTCGAGTTCGACGATCCCCTGCACCAGGGGTGTGATCCGCTGGCCGCTTCCCAGAGCCGCGGCGGCGGAGGCGAGTTGCGCCGCCGGTCTTGCGATGCGGCGCCCGAACAGAACGGCCCCAAGGAGCGACAGGAGGACGAGCGCCAGCCCGCCGACGCTGAAGAGCAGGATGGTTTGACGAGCGGAGGCGGCAAGCAGCGTCTCGGGTACGCTGACCCCGACCAGCCATCCGGAAGAGCGGGACAGGCGGTAACTCTGGACCGTCCGGTTCCCTTCGAGATCGGCGATGCGGTGGATACCCTCCGGGGCGTGCGTGATCCGGTTCCAGGTCGCGTCGGGAACCCTGGTCCCGACGACCTCGGCGGCGCGTGCCGAACGGCCGATGATGACGCCGTCGGCGTCGGTGATTCCCGCGATCCAGCCGGGAGGCAGGCGCCCGCCGGTGAGAAGCCCCTGCAGGTGCCGCTGATCGATGGTGAGGCTGAGCAGGTGGCGGACGGTGCCCTGGTGGACCACCGGCACGACGACGATGAGGATCGGCGCCTGGAGGAGCGCGCCCACGATCAACCCCGACACCTGAGGCCGAAGCGTGTCGATGGCCCGCCTGTCGGCCTCGAATCCGCTGTTCACCGGCAACGGGCTTCCCCAGGGAACGCGGGTGTTCAGGACTTGCTGGTTGGAACGGTCTCGAACGACGACGTTGGTCCCCAGTCGGTCGCGCACCTGCACCGCGATACCGTAGAAGGCGGCCAGATCGCCGTTCGAGAGTTCATCGACCACGGCGAGAACCTCCGCGGCGGCGGCGAGGCGCGCGATTTCCCGGTCGACATCCTCGGCCAGCAGGGCGACCCGGTCGCGCACCATCTGCTCGGTCCGCTCAACCTCCTCCATGGCGTTGCGGAGGAGGAGCGTGCCGGAGAGCAGAACGAGCGGCAGCGTACTGGCGCTGACCAGCAATACAAGCCACGTCCGCAAGGGCAAGGGGCGTCGGCGCTCTCGGGCCTTCGGCCCGGCCCGTGTGAACCGAAGCACACGAAGCATCCGCTCCCCCTGATCGAAGACATTACAGTCGATGCAGCGACCTGTTCCTGCGTACCGTCGCGATGATTCAGAAAAAATGCGCATTCCGCCGGCGCGATCGGGCGGCAACTCGCTTCCCGGCTTCGGAAGGATACGTCAATATTGTCCCGAGCGGACGATTTGGGGGCTATTGCGCGAGAGGGACGTGTCCGCCTTCGCAATGCACCTCCCCAAGCCCGTTGTTGAATGCCGCAGGCTCGACCGCAATCATTCCGCCGCCCTGGCGGCGTTGGCGGCCTGCACGCGGTTTTGCACGCCCAGCTTGCGGAAAACGTGGCAGAGGTGCGACTTCACCGTTACCTCGCTGACGTTCAGCCGGCGGGCGATCAGCTTGTTGGGCAGGCCCTCGCTCAACAAGTCGAGGATCTCGCTCTCGCGGGGGGTGAGATTCTGTTTGTGGACGCCCCGCCCCTCGGGGAGGTCAAGGGTGAGACCCGTCGGATCGAGCATGACGGCGGGAACGTAACGCTCACCGGCAAAGATCAAGCGCAGCGCCGAGAGCATTGCCTCAGCGCTCAGTCGCATGGGGATGTAACCGGCCACACCGAGTTCCAGCGCTTCCTGGATCACCTTGCGATTCGTCTCCGCCGAGAGCACCGTCACGTATACTTCCGGGTACTGGTCGCGGATTGCCCGCAGTGTATGAGCTGTCTTCAGGCGGGAGATGCGAGGGTTAATCAAAACCATGCGAATGCCGCTTACGGTAGCGAGAATATGCAGGACCTTATCGAATGTTTCCGCCTCGAAAACTTCCGTGTTTTCTGCAATTCTCATGAGGAATGGGCGCAATCCATCGCGCATCATCTCATGGTCGTCCGCAAATATAACTCGCATCACGTTTGCCGCCATTGCGACATAGACATCGAGGCAGCGCCGACGCCATGCCATTATTAGTAATAATACCATGACACGCGGCATATTTTTGGTCAACTAAGTAGAATTACCTACTATTGATATTTTGAAGGACAAACAGTTTCATTGCTGAAATGTTGAAACAATATATGAAATCCGAAGCTCAGGCCGTCATTTTATCCAGAAAAATTCAAAAGTATACGCTTCAATCAGAAGCGCATTATCGTGATCCTTCACATCTTGGCGAACGTCAAAACGCACAGGCTGCACAATCGAAAATTTAAACGATTTATTGAGATATCTCTATAGACACGATCATTCCCACACGTCGCCACCAAAAATAAAGACCAGATCGATGGTCGAGGTGGCCCCAGATCCCGGCAGTGGTCCGCCAGTTCATTAGATCCTCGGGAGGATCGCGCCACCGCGCCCACGTTCCGTCAGTTCAGCCGAGACTTTCTAATCGTATCCTGCCAGGATGCAAAAATCGGGGTTGGTTACGGCAGCCTCAACGGAAGCGCCGGTGTCGAACAACGGGGCAGAAGGCAGGCAATTGATTCTGCTACGATTCCCCCCAGCTTTGCGCGGCGTGCGCGCGCGCCTCGTGTCCTTGGCGCTTGCCAGCATGCTTCCGGTGTTTCTTTTTGCCGCCGCGGTCACCTTTCATATCGTTGACCGCGAACAGGAAGCCATCCGCACCCACGGGCTTGAACTGGCACGGCTGGCTGTGGAGGAAGTCGACCAGGAGATCGCCGTGGCGCGCGCGATGCTCGTCGGCATTTCCACCACACAGGCCCTGCGCGACCAGAACATGGAGGCGCTTTACGCACAGGCCCGGGAAGCCGCGCACCGCTATGGTAAGCCGATCGGCTTCGTCGACCGGGAAGGAAACCGGCGTTTCGTTACATTCGCTCCGCTTGGTGAGCCGCTGCCGCCGCACAACGCGCCGGACCAGCTCCGCTTGGCGTTGGAAACCGGCCAGACCCAGGTTTCAAACCTCATCCCGGCCCCTCTGCGCGGTGACCGGGCCGTCGTCCTGATGGAACCAAGTGTAAGCGGCGGCACCATCGCCGGGGCGTTCGGCATCGAGGTCGATGTCGCGGGGATCGTCGCCCGCATTGCCACGACCAAACTGCCCGAGCAGTGGCTGGTGGCCATTCTCGACCGCAATCACACCATCATCGGACGCTCGCGTGCGGCCGAGCAGTATGTCGGCACGCAGGCGACCCCCGATCTGCGCGCGCTCATCGCCGCGTCGCCAAGCGGAACGTCGCGTGCCTCTACGAAGGAGGGGCTGCCGGTGTTCACGGCCTACCGGCAGGTCCGCTCCACGGGCTGGACGGTGGCGGTGGGCGTGCCTGAAGACGTGGTGAAGAGCCCGCTGGACAAGACGCTGATCACATTGCTGGTGAGCGGCCTGACGCTCACGGCCTTGAGCATCGGGACAGCCCTCGCCGTGGCACGCGGCATCAGCAGGCCCATACTGTCCCTCACCGACGCCGCCGGTATGCTTGCACGGGGAAAAACGGTGCCGCTGGCTGGCGTAGGGCTGGCGGAGGCGGAGCAGGTCGGCCTGACGCTGCACCTCGCCAGTGTTGAACTGGAGCAGCGCACCGATGAACGCGCGGCCGCCGAGAGACGGCGGCGTACCGCCGACCGGCGCATACAGGAACTTCAGGTCGAATTGATGCACGCCTCCCGGCTGAGCGCTGTCGGAGCTTTGGGGGCGACCATCGCCCACGAAATAAACCAGCCGCTCGCCGCGATCGCCAATTACCTGGAAGTCGGACGCATGCTGGGCGAAGACACCGGGTGCAACCCCGAGGTGCTGGACGCACTCGACCACGCCCTGACGCAGGCCCGGCGGGCAAGCACCACCATTCAGCACATCCGGGCGTTCGCTGCCAAGCACACGGTGGAGTGCCGCGCCGAGGACGTCGCAGCCATCGTCGAGGAGGCATGCGTCGTCGGGCTCGTCGGCCTCCATGACGCGGGTGTGCACGTCGAACGCCGCGTGGCCCCAGGATGTCCCAGCATTCTTGCCGACCGTGTGCAGGTGCAACAGGTGCTGGTCAACCTGATCAGAAATGCCGTCGATGCCATGGGGTATGGCCCACGGCGCCATCTGATGGTCTCGGCTGCGCCGAACACGGTGGCCGATATGGTGGATTTCACCGTAGCCGACACCGGCACCGGCCTGGACCACGATACCATCAGAACCCTCTTCTCACCGTTCCGCACGACCAAAGCCAACGGTATGGGCATCGGCCTCTCGATCTCCAGGACCATCGTCGAGGCCCACGGAGGGCGAATCTGGGCCGAGGCAAATCCGGACGGCGGAGCTCTGTTCCGCTTCAGCATTCCCGCAGCCTTGGAGAAAACGCGTGATGAGGTCTGAGGTGACGATACACGTTGTCGATGACGACGCCGATTTCCGGGCATCTCTGGTCCGACTGCTGGCGGTTCTGGGGTACACCGCACGCGAGTATGGTGATGGGCGGGCGTTCGCAGACGTCGCCCCCGGCCTTTCGGACGGCTGTGCCCTGGTCGACGTCTGCATGCCGGACCTCGACGGACTGACGCTGCAGCAGGAACTGGCGGAGCGTGGCGCCGGTATTCCCATCATCATCGTCACCGGGCACGGCGACGTTCCCATGGCCGTGCGTGCGATGAAAGCAGGCGCCGCGGACTTCCTTCAGAAGCCGTTCACTCCGGCCGACTTGCGCGCCAGCATCGAGAGTTCCCTCCAGCGCTGGCCCGCCGCCACCCTGACCAATGCGGATCCCGAGGTGATCGCGTTCATGACCCACCTGGAGACGCTGACCGGACGGGAGCGTGAAGTGCTCGAAGGAATCGTCGCCGGCCATCCAACCAAGATCATCGCGTACCGCCTGGGCATCAGCACACGGACAATCGACGTGCACCGCGCCAGCATCACGGAGAAGCTGCGCGTGCGTGGCCTGCCCAATCTGGTGCGGCTGGCGCTGGCGGCCGGTGTCAGAGGCGCACCATACGGCGGGTGACGCCGATCAGCCGCCGGCCTTCCCGATGAGTCCGAGGCTCCGCGCCTCCTCGAGCCCGGCATCCAGCTCGGTGCCGAGCTGTGGCAGCAGCTCCTGTATTTGCACAAGATCTCCTTTCCGCGCTGCGTCGTTGACGGCCCTGGCAACGTCACAAACGGTCAGGAATCCGAGACTGCCGGAGACCGATTTCATGTCGTGGGCGGTTGCCCGGACCTGTTCAGCGTTGCCGGCCGACGCAAAGGCCGTGATCAGGTTCACACTCTCCCGTGCCGTCCGGGCGAATTCCTCGTACAACTCGTTCACTTTCACTTTGCTCAGGACTCTGAGCAGCGAATCCAACTGGTCGGCGCTGATCCGGTCCGTGGTGGGAAGCCGTTGGCCTTCGGGCTCCGGTTCCGACGGTGGCTTCCCGGTGAATGGCACCAACGCCGCTTCCAGCTCCGCGAATGTCATGGGTTTGGCAATGAAGCCGTCCATTCCGGCCGCCCGACACATCGCCCGGTCATAGGCGGAGGTGTTGCCGGTCATGGCGATGATCGGGATCGCGTTCTTCGGGCCGGGAAGGGAACGGATTGCAGCGGTCGCCGCGAAGCCACTCATCTTCGGCATGCAAAGGTCCATGAGCACGCAGTCCACTCCCCCTTGCCTGACCGTTTCAACGGCGTCCCGGCCATTGTCAGCCAGTTCAATTCGGTAGCCGAGCCGCTCGAGGAAGCCACCGATGATCCGCTGAAGGGTGCCGTCGTTCTCGGCCAACAGGACAACCGATGCCGCCTCGGCCGGCCGCTCCGGGGCTCGTGCCGCGGGCAGCCAAGGTGGTGCCGACGACGTGCATGGCGTTTCAGGAACGGGCGTCGGCGCGCCGGCAGGCGCAGGGAGCGGGATGACCGGCGTTGCGTTCACGCTTTCGCGCAGGTGTTTGGCCAGCATCCGGCTCAGGTCCTCACGGGTGACGGGCTTGCCCAGATGGTCGTCCATTCCTGCGCCCAGGCAGGCCTTGCGATCCTCGTTCAGCGCGTTGGCGGTGAGCGCCACGATGGTCTGCCTGATGCGCCCCGCTTCGGCTTCCTCCTTGCGGATTCGCCGGGTTGCCTCGAAGCCGTCCATCCTCGGCATCTGGCAGTCCATCAGCACCAGCGCGTACCGGCCGGCGCGCCAAGCATCGACAGCCTCCTGCCCGTCGGTCACGGCTTCCACCTCGCAGCCGAAACTCTCCAGCAGGCCGCGCGTCACCTCGGCATTGATCGGGTGGTCCTCGACCAGCAGGACCCGCGCGTGGAAGCGCACATCCTCATCCTGTTGCGAGGACGCACCCATGCCCGTGTTCCCCACCGGGCTTTCTCCGGTAAGGTCGAGCAGCGTGCTGCGCAGGTGCGACTGCCGGACCGGCTTCTGCAACCTTGCTGCGAACAGCGCGGCGTCGTCCCCGCAGTCTCCGGGATCAACGGAGGTCAGCAGCAGCAGGGGCATGCGGGCGGTTGCCGGACGGGCCTTCATGGCGCGGGCCAAGGCGATGCCGTCCATGCCCGGCATCATTCGATCCAGAACCGCCAGATCGAAGCAGCGCTCGCCCTGAGCCGCGTCGTCGAGGGCCGCCAGCGCCTGCTCGCCGCTCTCGGCACCCTCGACCGTGATCCCCCAGGCCGCCAGCATCCGCATGAGGATCTCGCGGTTGGTGGCGTTGTCGTCCACGACGAGGACGCGCAAGGCCGCCAGCCGGGCCGCCTGCGGCGCCGCGCCGGCGGTATCGCGCCCCCTGCTCAATCCCAGCCGGACGTTGAAGGTCGAGCCCTGGCCCTGTTCGCTTTCCAGTTCCAGGTCACCGCCCATCATGCGGGCAAGATCACGCGCGATGGTCAGGCCGAGGCCGGTTCCGCCATAGCTCCTCGTCGTGGTGCCGTCGGCTTGGGCGAAGGCGTCGAAGATGTGCTCGCGGACCGCCGGAGCGATGCCGATGCCGGTGTCCCGCACGGCGATGTTGACGAACACCCGCGCTGAGTCCTCGGCCACCAGGGACGCCCAAACGACCACCTCGCCGGCATTGGTGAACTTGATCGCGTTGCCGACCAGATTCACCAGGATCTGGCGTAGGCGGTTCGGGTCCCCTTCTATGGTGAAGGGCACGTCCGGCTCGATCAGGCAAGCCAGTTCGATGCCCTTGGCCTGGGCGCGCGGCGCGAAGGCGTCGGTGACCTCTTCGATCAGTTCGTGGATGTTGAAGGGAATGACCTCCAGCTCCAGCTTCCCGGCCTCGATCTTCGACAGGTCGAGGATGCTGTTGATGAGACCCAGCAAGGTGACGCTGGACGTGCGGGCGGTCTCGGCGTAATGCCGCTGCCGCGGATCGAGCTCGGTGTCGAGCAGGAGCTCCAGCATGCCGATCGTGCCGTTCATCGGCGTGCGGATCTCGTGGCTCATGTTGGCCAGGAACTGCGACTTGGCCCGGCTCGCCGCCTCGGCCGCCTCCTTGGCCAGGCGAAGCTCCGCCACGGTCGCCTCCAACTCGGCATTCGCCCTAGTCAGGTCGGCCGTGCGCGTCGCCACCTCGCGCTCGAGATTGGCGCGATGACCGGCCAGCGCGCGGTCGCGTTGCTCGATCTGGACGAGCATCCTGTTGAAGCCGTCGATCAACAGGCCCAGCTCGTCCTTGCCGAACCAGGGAACGCGGACCGTATAATCGTTGCCGTGCGAGATGTGGGCGATGGCCTTCTGCAATTGGCGGATCGGCCGCGAAATCAGGCTCTGCAGGAACATCGAGAGCCCTGCCGTCATAACCAGCGCCAACACGGCGATGGTCAGCACGGTCGCGTAGTACTGGTGCAGGCGGTCGGTCAGCCGGCCAAGGTCCGAGACGATGCCGACAAAGCCGAGCGGACTGCCGTCGAGCATCACCGGCAACGTCTCCATGAGGGTGCTGTCCTCGAGGCGCTCGCCTGGAACCGGCGGGAACGCCATGGAGATGTCGGCCGCCGCCCCGCCCGGCGGCACGAAGGTTGCCAGCGTGTGTCCAGCCTTGTCGACCACCCACGCCATGCGGATGTACGGCTGCGCCCGCAGCGCGGACAGGGTCTCCTCCGCGGCTTTCTGGTCGGAGAAGGCGAGCGGGGCGGTCAGGTTGCTCGCCATCACGCGGGCGATGCTCTCCACTTCCTCCACCGCCTGCCGGCGCATCATGGCGATGACGTCGAAGGCGAGCGCCGTCGCCGTGCCGATGATACCGACACTGCAGGCCAGCAGCATGATGGCCATCAGCTTGTGGGCAATCGGGCGATCGCGGAACTTCCGGATCATCATGGCACGTCCTCCACGATCCTGGCGAGGCGCAGCAACTGTGAGCTGAGCGTGATTCCGCTGCCGGCGAGCGCCTTGGGGTTCACCTCGAAGCGCACCCGGCCGTCGTCGAGCGTCAGGCCGATGGCGCCGCCATGGGCGGCGAAGCCTTCGGCATCTCCGATGGTCAGGATCGGCCGGCCTTTCACGATCCGCGCGACGTCGGCGAGGCGGCTCTCCAGCGGGGCGCCGATGACGAGCAGATGGCAATCCCCCGCCTCCCGCAGCATCACGTCGCGCACCGCAAGCCGACGCTCGCCCACGGGCTTGCCCTCCAGGGCGGAAAGCGCCGAGCCGAAGCCGACGTCACCGAGCCGGCACAGAACGAGCGTGGCCCTGGGCCCAGCGAAGGCCCCCTCCGGCCACGCGGCGAACTTGGCGAAGTTGTAGACGAATGCCGCCTTGACCTCGAACTCGGTGGGATCGGACAGCGGCGCGGCGGCCGCACCGCCGGCCAACGGCGATGCGAGCGCGAAGCCGGCTGCCAGCAAGCCAACGGCGTTGCGGACGGCGCGCCTTATCGCCCCCGTGGCCGCCGTCACCCATTTGACCGAGGTGCGCATGACGGGCGCTCAGAACCGACGCGTCAGCTTGGCGTACACGCCGCGCTGCACCCGGGTGGCTCGCGTGTCGATCAGGTCCGGCTTGAATTCCTGGCGCCGTCCTCCCAGGAGGTTCTGGCCGACCAGCGCCACTTCCCACGCGTCGTGCGGACGCCACGCCAGCCGCATGTCGAGCCCGACGTACCCCGGCACGCCGAAGGCCGGCAGTTCGTCCACCGCGCGCACGACGACATCGAGGTCGAGGTTGGGCGTCAGGTCGTGCGAGGAGCGCAGGACCAACTGATGCTTGGGGCTTCCGCCGGCGGCGCTGGCCGAGGCGGCGTCGGTGCTTCCCTCCTTGGGATGCAGGTGCATGTGCAGAAGGCTGTAGGAGCCGCGCAGGCGCCAGCCCTGGCGGACCTCCCACTCGCCCGCCAGCTCGATGCCGTAGGTTCGCCCCTCCAGCTGGTTTTGCGCGGTGACCGGCAACACCAGGTGCGGCACCGGATCGATGGAGAGGAACGGTATCCCGGCCTCGAAGCTCCTCAGGTCGGAGTACAGGTTGTAGAAGGTTGCCGCGTCGAGCGACACCGACCGCACGGGGTGAACGCGATAGCCCAGCTCGAAGGCGATCAGTTTCTCCGAGGCAAGGTTTTGGTTTCCCCTCAGGTTCACGGCCAGGGGCAACCCGCCGGGGCCGGCGAGTACCTGGGGGAAGACGGTGAAATCGTCCTCCGACCGCGACGGCGTGCGCACGGCCCGCGAGGCCGCTGCCCAGACCGTGTGATCGGGATGCGGCGTCCAGGCCAGCCGCACGCTCGGCTGCACCTCGAACCCTGTGTAGTCGTTGTGCTCGAACTTCGAGCCCAGCGTCAGCTTGAGGCGCGACGGGACGAGCGTGATCTCGTCCTGGGCGAACATGCTCACCAGGCGGTCGATGCGGTTCGGATAGCCGCCGATGAGGTAGGAGCCGCGCAAGTCGCTCTGGTAGTGGCGGAGGTCGACGCCCCAGAGCACGTCCTGCCGGTCGGTCAGGGCGAAGCCGTGTTCCAGTTCGACGTCCATGGTTTCCTCGCGCAGATGGCCGAGGAAGCTGTCGGACGTGGAGTGCTGGTAGTAGGCTTGCAGGGAGACGTGCGAGGAGTTGGACAACCGGCGCGTCCAGCGTCCGAGCAGGTTGCCGGCAACCCCCCGCTCGTCCTGTTCGATCAGCCGTACGAAGGGCGGCGTAAGCAGGGGAGCGAGCGTCGCTTCACCCGCGTTGCCCTTAAAAAGATCACCCTGCACCGTCAGCGTGTCGTGCGCTCCCAACGCGAGGTCGGTCCGGAACCCGGTCCGCCCGAGCTTGCCGGTGTCGTTCGTCCGGGTGCCGTCCGCCAGCACGCCGGCGTCGCGCGCTCTGGCTTCCGCGTAGACGCGGTAATGCCCGACGCCGCCGATCTGGCCGCCGTATCGAACGCCGGCCCCGCCGCGCTCCTCGGTTCCGACATGGGCCGTAACCAGTCCGCCCTGGGTCTTCGACGCCGGCTTGGTGATGATGTTGATGACGCCGTTGACGGCGTTGGCCCCCCACAGCGCCGCGCCGGGGCCCCGGATCACCTCGATCCGATCGATGTCTTCGAGGAAGACACCCTCGCGCTCCCAGAAGACACCGGAGAACACCGGCGTGTAGACCGACCGACCGTCGATCAGGACGAGCAGCTTGTTGGCGTAGCGCCCGTTGAAGCCGCGGACGGAGACCGCCCATTTGTTGGCGTCGATCTGCGCCACCTGCACCCCGGGCACCAGACGCAGCGCGTCGGGAATGGTCATGACGCCCGATCGGCGAATCTCGTCTCCGGTGAGGACGAACGCGGCGGCGGCCGTGTCGCCGAGGCGCTGCGGCCGCTTCGCCGCCGATGTCACCGTGACCTCGATGGACAGCAACTCCTCGAGGCTGAGTGTGGTCAGATCGGCCAAAGCCGGGCCATCGGGAACCGGGTTGCCGAACGCCGCGCCAGCGCCCAGCGCCACGCAGCACCCGAGGATCCCACCCCATTCCTTTCGTATGGATCGGCGCATCAGGAGGCTCCGCAGCATGCCGGCACCGGGGAAGCAATCGATTCGTTGACGTGGACGATCAGCGGGATCGGACGGGCGATCGCATAGCCCTGTGCGTAGTCGATGCCGATCGCCTGCAACTCCCGCACGATGGCCTCGCTTTCCGCGAACTCCGCAATGGTGCGGATGCCGAGGATCGAGGCGATCTCGTGGGCCGCGGACACCAGTGCGCGGTCCAAAGGGTCGCTGGACAGGCCCCGCACGAAGGAGCCGTCGATCTTCAGGTAGTCGATGGGCAGTTGCTTGAGGTAGGCGAAGGAGCAGAGCCCGGAGCCGAAGTCGTCGAGCGCGAAGCGGAAGCCCTTCTGCCGCAGCGCGGAAATCAGCGCGCGCGCGTGGGCGAGGTTGTTGATCGCCGCAGTCTCGGTAACCTCGAAGCAGATGCTCTCCGGCGGTACGCCGCAGAGGTCCGCCTGGCCGACGATGTGGTCGAAGAGCGCGTCCTGCGAGAGCGATTGGCCGGACAGATTGATCGACCAGGCTTGACGGCGCAATGGAGTGAGGCGGCTGTATTGCGCGAACGCTTCGGCGATGACCCATTGGTCGACCCGGGCCATCAGGTCGAATCGCTCCGCAGCCGGAATGAACGAACTCGGCGGAACGATCCGGTTTTCCTCGTCGATCATGCGGAGCAGGACTTCGCCGTGCTCCCGACCGTCATGGTTGTCACCAAGCGGCCGGTAGGGCTGGTAGTGCAGCACGAAGCGGCCGTCGTCGAGCGCCCGGGTGATCCGGACGGTGCAGTCCATGAGGGTGGCCGACGCCTTCAGCGTGGTGTCGTCGGCGTGGTAGACCTGCACCCGCCCCTTGCCCTTGATCTTGGCTCCGTAGCAGGCACTGTCGGCGGCCCGCAGCACGGCCATCACGTCGTCGAAGGCCGGACTCAGCTCGACCAGCCCGATGCTCATGCCGACCGTGAAGACCTTGTCGTTCCAGACGAAACGCTCGTCCTCGATGGCGCCCAGCAAGGCGGTGGCGATCTCCTCCGCCCTGTCCCTCGGGCAATGGGTGAGCAGCAGGGCGAACTCGTCGCCGCCGATGCGGGCCAGGCAATCCGACCGGCGGATATGAGCGCGCAGCAACCCGGCGATCTGGCGCAGCAAGCGGTCACCGGCCGCGTGGCCGCAGGTGTCGTTGACCACTTTGAATTGGTCGAGATCCATGAAGAGCAGCACGTGGTGCTCGCTGTGCGCGTGCGAGCCTTGCAGCGCCACGGCAAGCTCGTGTTCGAATCCCCGGCGGTTGGCGAGCTCGGTGAGCGGGTCGTGCGATGCCTGCCACAGCAGCTCTTTCGACAGTTCGCGGATTTCGTTGATATCGTGCAGGACCAGCACGTACCCCGCGGCGCCGTCTCCGTCCGCCAGCAAGGCAGACGCGGAGACCTGGACCGTGAGTTGGTCGCCGGCGCGGGTGACAAGGCGCGCCTGAAGCTCCTCGCCGACGCCCGCCGCCAGCAGCGGCTCGATCTCAAGGGGCGTGGCGGACGCCTCATCCTCCAGGATGAGCACCCGCCCGATCGGGGTGCCATGCGCCTGCGCGGCGCTCCATCCCAGCATCCGCTCGCCCGCCGGGTTGATCGACGTGACATGGCCGGAACCGTCCGTGATCACCACGGCGTCGGCTATGGAATACAGTGTGGTCTCCAACCGGGTCTTTTCCTGGTGAAGGTCGCGGATGGCGTCACGCAGCGCCCGCACCGGCATCGCCCAAAGCAGGAGAAACGAGCAGCTCCCCAGGAGCAGCCCGAAGACGGCGGCTTGTGTCGCCTTGCCCAGCAATGGGCGCACCGACCGCGCCATGACCAGCCGGCCGACCATCCGGCCGGTGTCGAACAACGGGGCCTCGCGGCGTATCGCCGGCCAGTCCGGCGGAACGCCGGCTTGGACGATGGATGCACCATCCAGATCGACGATGTCGGCGCCCTCGCCAGCCAGTCGGCCGGGGCCATTTTCAAGAATTTCCGCCAGACGCCGGTTTTCGAACATCCACGCATCGGGCGCCGCGACGATCATTTGCCCGATCTGCTCGCTTTTCAACTGCACCTTGGTTTCCAGCGCCGAGACGTGGACGTCGTAGCTGAGGCGGAAGACAACAGCCGGCGTGATCCCGGCGAACAGAGTTGTCAGCGCGGCTGCCATGAACCAGAGCGTTCGTGTAAAGCGCCTCATCGGAGGTGGTCTTCCTGTTGTATGCCGCACGGAGGCCGCGGCCCGCTCGGGCACGCCGGATCCACCGCGAAGCGGTGCAGCCGATGTGCGCGGTGCTCTGGCACCCCCACGACCGTGGCGCCGACCGCCTTGAAGAGGGCCAGCGCCGTACCGAGCACGTGTTTCAAGGACGCACTTCACTTCACAAGGTATGGCCTCCCATGCACTGCGAACGCGCAGATCATGTGCACGCGATGGAACACGTGTGGAATCCTTGGTAGAATCCGATCAATCTTCGAAAGCATGAAGCCGCACAGGGTGAACGTCGCAAACTGGGCGCCCAGAACATCCCTCCGAAACGGCAAGATCCAAGCTCCTTCCTCAAGCCGCATATTCCTTTCGAATATCCGACATCTCTCCTGATGAGTGCGCTCTGGATAACGGCATCCCGTCAATTAGGTAGAAGTACCAGTATGATCACCGGTGCGCGGCGATCTTCCGCCTTTCGGTGAGCAGACCACCATTCGTTGGTTTCACGCCGCTTCCGTCACCAGGCCGGGTTTGCTCCAGGAGGCGGGCAGACCTCCATGTACGGCCGGGCGGGCCGATTACCGCGTCGCCCTCCGAAGCAATGGGCCGCAACGCCAATGCCGCGCCCTGGCCGGTGAATGGCACCACCACGATCCCGGCGGCGTCATAGAATGCAAGGCGCCCTTTCAGCTCCGTGCCAATAAGGATCAAAGGGGATGGTCTTGTTTCACCAAAAGTCGGAGAAGCATTTCATACCGGTACTTCTACACAATTGACCGATACCCGTTATCAGGCGCGCACTTTCCTGCCGCGACTCGCCAACTTTAAGGAAAGGCGTCATGTTCGACACATTCAAAAGATCCCTGCCTTTCAAGTGGGTGCCTGAAGGCACACGGCGCCACACCACGCTTCGATCCCTGCGCACCCCGCTCAAAGGAGCGGACGCGTTGTCGACGTGAACTTGGCACGGGCGATGCTGACCAGCGGCGCGCGCGGTCCGCAGCCGGAGGAACGGGGGATGCACGCTTGAGAGGGCGCGGCCACCACGCCCGGGGGGAGCACGATGAAGGTACTGATTGCACATAGCCAAGCACTGCTTCGCGAAGGTGCGCGTTGCCTGATCGAGGACGGCTGTCACGGCGCGGTTGTCGATGAGGCGTCGTCGTTCGAGGCCCTTCTCCAGTGCTGCGCGGACGGGAAGCGCTATGATGCCATCCTGCTGGCAGCACGGTTCCTGGGAATGCCCGGCTACGATGGGCTGGACACGCTTCGCCAGATCCAGCCCGAAGCCCGGTTGATCGTCCTCTCGGATGGAAATCCGGAAGGGGCGGACTATGTCCGGGCGGCGCTGGAGCACGGAGCCCACGGATACCTTCCCCGGATGAGCGGAGCGCGGGTGCTGGTGGCGGCACTGAAGCTTGTTCTCGGCGGCGGGATCTATATTCCTCCGGTGCTTCTCGAACGTGAGGCCCTGCCCGATGAGGCGCATGCACAGGCACACCGCCTCACCCAACGCCAACACGCGATCCTGGAGTGCCTTGGGAAGGGCCAATCTGCCGCGATGATCGCGAAGCGGTTCGATTGGCCGACCTCCAAGGTGAAGATCGAAATCTCCAAATTGTACAAGCAGATGGGGGTCCATAGCCGCACCCAGGCGGCGATCGCCGCGCCCTCGTGGCGGTGACCCCTTCCCGGCAACGCAGGGCGCAACGGCAATGCTAGAGCGGGTCGAGCAGCCGTGGGCCGGGGCCAGCCTCGGAAAGCTCGTCCCAGGGGTTGCGCAGCGGGCACTCGCGGATCGACAGGCAGCCGCAGCCGATGCAGCGGTCGAGTTCGTCGCGCAGCCGCGTCAGCTTGTTGATCCGGTCGTCGAGCTCGCCGCGCCAGACCTCCGACATGCGCTTCCAGTCCTCGGCCGTAGGAGAGCGGTCCGTGGGCAGGGCTTCGAAGGCCGCGGCGATCGACGCCAGCGAGATGCCGAGCCGCTGCGCCACCTTGATGACGGCGACGCGGCGCAGGACGTCGCGGGAGAAGCGGCGCTGATTGCCCTCGCTGCGCCAGCCCTTGATCAGGCCCTTGGATTCGTAGAAGTGGATGGCCGACACCGCAACGCCGGACCGTTTCGCGACCTCGCCAACGGTCAGATCGCGGTCGTAGTTGCTCGGATCGAGCATTGGCATGCGTCGTCTCTCCTCTGCCCTTGGACCGCCCATCCTAGAACGGACGCGGCCACGCCGCCGCAGGAACGTGCAGCGGCGTGGCCCTTTCAGGCGCTCCGTGGCCCGGGAGTTGAGGCTCAGAGCAACCCGGCGGCGCGGGCCCATTTGTACTTTGCGCCCAGCACCGCCACCGGTGTCTCGGTGGAGTAGGGATAGGCGACGACGCCGTGGTCGTAGAGGTAGTCGGCCGCCTCCTCGACCTGGACGTCGCCGGCAAGCGAAGCGACGATGGGCTTCTCGATGCCCTTGGCCTTCATCTCCTCCTTCACCTCGACCACCAGTTTCGCGAAGACCATGGGCGGCGTGATGATGGTGTGCCAGTAGCCCAGGATCAGGGCGTGGATGCGGTCGTCCTCCAGGCCCAGACGGATGGTGTTCTTGTAGGTCGTCGGCGGCTCGCCTCCGGTGATGTCCACCGGGTTGCCGGCGGCGCCGAAGGGCGGGATGAACTTGCGGAACGCCGCGTCGAGGTCGTCCGGCATGGCCATCAGCGACAGGCCGTTGTCCACGCACGCATCGGACAGCAGAACGCCCGACCCGCCGGCCCCCGTGATGATCACCACGTTCTCGCCCTTCGGTGTCGGCAGCACCGGAATGCCGCGGGCGAACTGCAGCAGGTCCTGCAGGCTGCGGGCGCGCACGACGCCGCTCTGCCGCAGCACGTCCTCGTAGATCTTGTCGTTGCCGGCCAGCGCGCCGGTGTGCGAACTGGCGGCGCGCGCACCCATGGAGGTGCGTCCGGCCTTGAGCACGATCACCGGCTTCTTCTTCGACACGCGGCTGGCGGCCTCGGCGAAGGCACGGCCGTCCTTCAGGTCCTCGCAATGCATGGCGACGACCTGGGTGTTGTCGTCCTGCTCGAAGAAATAGAGCAGATCGTCCTCGTCGATGTCCGACTTGTTGCCGAGGCCGACGATGGCCGACACGCCCATCCGGGCCGAGCGGCTGAAGCCGATGATCGCCATGCCGATGCCGCCGGACTGCGACGACAGCGCCGCCTTGCCCTTGACGTCGTACGGCGTGCAGAAGGTCGCGCAGAGGTTCTTCGGCGTGTAGTAGAAGCCGTAGATGTTCGGCCCCATCAGGCGCACGTCGTATTTGCGGGCGATCTCGACGATCTCCTGCTGGCCTTCGACGTTGCCGGTCTCGGCGAAGCCCGAGGGGATCAGCACGGCGCCGGCGATCTTCTTCTCGCCGACCTCGGTCAGCGCCTGCGCGACCAGCTTGGCGGGCACGGCGAAGACCGCCACGTCGATATTACCGGGGACGTCCTTGACGCTCTTGTAGGCCTGGTAGCCCAGGATGCTCTCGGTCTTCGGGTGGATGGGGTAGATCTGCCCCTTGTAGCCGCCGTTGATGAGGTTCTTCATCACGGAGTTGCCGATCTTGCCGTCCTCGGCCGAGGCGCCGATGACGGCCACCGCATCGGGCTTCATGATGCGGTTCATCTTTTCGACGATCTGCTGCGGCGTCGGGCGGTAGCGGGCCGCCTTCGGCTCGAAGTCGAGCACGATGCGCACGTCGGCGGCGGTGGCACCGTCCTCGCGGGCGAAGACCGGGTTCAGGTCCAGCTCGACGATCTCCGGCACGTCGGCGACGAGGCGGGAGACGTTGACGATCACCGCCGCCAGCGCCTCGCGGTCCACCGGCTTGCCGCCGCGGACACCCTTCAGCAGCTCCGCGGCCTGGATGCCGTCGAGCATCGACAGCGCGTCCTCGCGGCTGACCGGCGCCAGACGGAAGGTGATGTCCTTCAGAACCTCGACCAGCACGCCGCCGAGGCCGAAAGCCACCAGCTTGCCGAAGCTCTGGTCGGTGATGGAGCCGATGATGACCTCGATGCCGCCCTTCACCATCTGCTGAACCTGCACGCCCAGCAGTTCGGCCTGAGGGTCGTAGGCGCGGGCGCGGTCCATGATGGTCTGGAAGCCGGCGTGCACCTCCTCGGCCGTCCGCAGGCCGACCAGCACGCCGCCGGCCTCCGTCTTGTGCAGGATCTGCGGCGAGACGATCTTCAGCACGACCGGGAACCCCATCGCCTCGGCGAACGCGACCGCCTCCGCGGCGTTGCGGGCGAGGCCCTCCCGCGGCACGGGGATGTCGTAGAGGTCGCAGAGTTCCTTGGCTTCCGGCGCGGTCAGCGCGGTGCGGCCCTCGGCCTTGGCGGTGTCGAGCAGGCGGCGGACGATGTCGGCCGGCCGCCCGGCGCGGATCGGATCGATGAGAGCGGTCATGGCGTTCCTCCTTGGATTTTCGGTGTGTCTGCGGCGCCGTCGGCCTATTCGGCGGCCGTCGCGCGCGCCCTGGGGTCGAGCGCCCCGCCGGCGCGGATCGCGGCGATGCGCCGGTCGTCGAAACCCAGCACCTCGCGCAGGATCTCGTCGGTGTGCTCGCCCAGCAGCGGCGAGCGCGTCACCTCGGTCGGGCTGTCCGACAGCTTGATCGGGTTGCCCACCGTCAGGT
>NZ_JBOZRT010000031.1:0-3750 GCF_050789165.1 Azospirillum sp. | reverse complement strand
TGGTCTCGATCATGCTCTTCTCCCGTTGACAACCCAGCACAAGCGCCGGACGTTCAGGAGACTGTACTGCTGCACAGCTTGGCTGTGTTGGCTCAGCCGAAAGAATGGATGTTGTCCTACAGAAGAGTCAGAGCACCCGGGCGTTCCGGCGGGCCCGCTCGGCCAGCGCCCGCAGCGCGCGCAGGTGGTCGACGGCCGCCAGGCGCAGGCGCCTGGCCTCGCTGACGCTCATGATGCTGGGCGCCGGCCCCCGTCCCTCGCAGTAGGCGTCCAGCGTCCTGGCGAGGCAGCACTCCGCCCGGGCCGCCGCGTGATCGGCGACTTCCCACTCCTCGAACAGCAGAAAGAACTGGGCCATCTCGTCCATGTGTGCCGGCTATTTGAAGCCGAGGTCCGCGGACGTTGTTTGATGCACGTCAGGATGGCGTCAGCGGCCGGTGCCCGCTCCCCTCCCCCCGCGCCGACACGGACCCGGCAGTGATCGTGGCTGCCCGGGGGCGCCAGCCATAATCCGGGGATCGGCATCCGGCCGAAAGAACAGGAGCTGCCATGAGGAGTGAAGTGACCGTCACGTTCAAGGACGCCGCGCCGCTGCGCATCGACCTGGAGAAGGCCGAGCCCATGACCTCCGAGGCCGCTCGCGCCTGGCTGGACCGGCAATTCACCGAGATGGGCTGCGAGCCGCTGCGGCCCACCGGCAAGGTGCTCAACGCCGACAAGGTGGTGGTGGTGGCGCAGGCCGCCGGCCCGTCGAAGTTCACCGATGCCGGCTGGGCTGGCGAGTTCGCCCGGGCGGCCAGCGCGGCGCTCGGCAAACCGGTCGTGCATGTGGACGTGCCGGCCATGAGCATCGGGTACTGAGCCTGCCGGCAGGACACCAGGAACAGCAAGGCCCGCCGATGGCGGGCCGGAGAGGGCGGGATTGCGACGCGTCGGCTCACCGACTCGTCGTCCCGTTGGGACTGCTGCGCGTCCGTCACGGCCGTCCCGCGACCGTGCCGACCGAACCCGCGGCGCGGGTTCTGCATCCCCCCTCGAGCCAGAAACAGCAAGGCCCGCTGTTGCGGGCCTTCATGTTTCTGGCGGAGAGGGCGGGATTGTGCTGCGGCGGCTCACCGCCTGTGCAGCCCGCCGGGCCCGGCTTCCGCCGTCCGTCACGGCCGTCCCGCAGCCGTGCCGACCGAACCCGCGGCGCGGCTTCTCTCCCGCCTCGAGCCAGAAACAGCAAGGCCCGCTGTTGCGGGCCTTCATGTTTCTGGCGGAGAGGGCGGGATTCGAACCCGCGGAGGGTGTTAACCCTCACACGCTTTCCAGGCGTGCGACTTAAACCGCTCATCCACCTCTCCTGCGAAGCGCGCCATTGTAGCAGCGGGTCGGCCGCCTTCCCGCTGCGCTGGGAGCCTGGGCGGCAGAGGGACGGGTCCGCGCCGGCGCTTGGAAGCCCGCCAGGCTAGGCGCGGCCGACGCCGTGTGCTCTCCGCACTCAAGGAGGCCGTAACAACGCATGGCGGGCTTGCAGGCCCAACGCGGTGCCCGTCTCTCTGCCGCCCAGGCTCCTACGCCGCCTTCGCGCTGGTGCGGCGCGCCTGCTGCGGGTTGGCCAGCAAGGACAACAGCAGGTTGACGTCGGCGGGCTTGACCATGTGGAAATCGAACCCTGCCTTGGCCGAACGGGAGCGGCTCTCCGCCTCGCCATAGCCGGTGAGAGCGATCAGCAAGGCGTCGCGCGACGCCGGCTGCAGGCGCAGCCTGTGCGCCACCTCGAACCCGTTCATGCCGGGCAGGCCGATGTCCAGCAGCACGACGTCGGGGCGAAACTGCTCGGCGATCTGCAGCGCACTCGCGCCTTCGTTGGCGACCTTGACCTCGAAGCCTTCCATCTCCAGCAGCGTCATCAGCGTCTCGGCCGAGGCGGCGAGGTCGTCCACCACCAGGATCCGGCCGGGCGCCTTGCCGCGCGAGGGGCTCCCGCGGCCGTCCGGCGCGGCCGTGACCGCCCCGGGCGCCGAGGCGAGGCGCGCCGGGAGGCAGACCACGACCTCGGTGCCCATGCCCGGCCCGTCGCTGTGCGCGGTGACGCGCCCGCCATGCAGCTCCACCAGGTGCTTCACCAGCGTGAGGCCGATGCCCAGGCCGCCCTGGGAGCGGTCCAGCGACTGATCGCCCTGGGCGAACAGGTCGAAGATATGCGGCAGGAAGGCCGGCTCGATGCCGGAGCCCTCGTCGCGCACGGCGATCCGCAGCTCACCGGCGGCATGGCTGGCCGTGAGGCAGATCTTGGTGTTCTGCCCGGAGAACTTCGATGCGTTGTTGATCAGGTTGCCCAGCACCTGCGCCAGCCGCACTGCATCGCCGTCGAGTTCGATCTCCTCGGCCGGCAGTTCCACCGACAGCAACTGGTCGCGGCCGGCCACGCGCGGCGAACTGCCTTCCACGGCCCGGTCGACCAGTTCGCGCAGCGTCAGCTTCTCCGGCTTGACCACCACCTTGCCTTGCACGATGCGCGACACGTCGAGCAGGTCGTCGATGAGCCGCGCCATGTGATCGGCCTGGCGGCCGATGACGTCGCGCGCCCAGTTCATCGTGAGCTGCGTCACGTCCCCGCCCTGCATGATGTGCACGGCATTGCGGATCGGTGCCAGCGGGTTGCGCAACTCGTGTGCCAGCATCGCCAGGAATTCGTTCTTGCGGCGGTCGGCCTCCTGCACGGCGAAGTACAGGCGGGCGTTCTCCATGGCAATCGAGGCGCGGCTCACCACTTCCTTGGCGAGCGCAACCCGCGACGCATCCATCCTGTCGCCGTCCGCCACCAGCACCACGGCGCCGCGCGAGCGGTCGCCGGCCAGCAGGGGGCAGATCGCCATCGCCTGCTGCGCTTCGCGCCGCAGTTCGAACTGGCGCGACTCCATGGCACGCGCCAGCGCTCCGCGCAGCCCCTCGGGGAGCGGGTCGCTGCCGTCGGCCGGCGCCGGATGAGTGTCGACGCGCGCCAGGCTGCCGTCGGGATTGGCGAGCGCCAGGACCGCCCGGTCGGCGAGCATGGGCACGGCGACGTCGAACAGCGCCCGGATCGTGTCGTCGAGGTCGAGCGAGCGCGCGAGCAGCTGGCTGGCTTCGGCCAGGTAGTCGGCGCGGTGGATGGCTTCCTCGGCGGCGGCCCGCGCCGCCTCGGACCGCGCCAGTGCCTCGCGGGCGGCGGCCTGCACCTGCAGCTGCCGGTTCATCCGGAACAGCTCCACGAAGACGCGGATCTTCGAGCGCAGCACCTCCGGCACCACCGGCGACGGGATGTAGTCGACGGCGCCCAGGGCGTAGCCGCGCTTGGCCTGCACCTCGTCGACGTAGGCCGTGATGAACACGATCGGCGTCTGCGCCGATTTCTTGTACTGCCGGATCAGCCCCGCCGTCTCCAGGCCGTCGATGTCGGGCATGTTGACGTCGAGCAGGATGACCGCGAACTCCATCTCGAGGATGTACGCCAGAGCCTCCTTGCCCGAGCGGGCACTGACGATGTTCTGCCCCAGCTCGTCCAGGATGGTGCGGAAGACGACATGCTTTTCCGGCAGGTCGTCCACCACCAGGATGTTGACCGGCTCGTGTTCGGGCGGCGGCGAGTGGTTCGATTCCAAACGCGGGCTCACTGGTGCAGCCAGGCGCGCAGGACGGCCAGCAGGTCCTGCGTGTTGACCGGTTTCGACAGGTAGTCCCAGGCGCCCGCCTCGATGCACTTCTCGCGGTCGCCCTTCATGG